>JACDQI010000100.1 GCA_015657675.1 Devosia sp. | reverse complement strand
CCGAGACATCGAGGCCGTCCCCAGCGCCTCCGGCCCATCCACCCCCCACCCCTGTCCCCTCCCCGCAAGGGGGGGAGGGTGACCCGACTGTTGGTTTGTCGGGCTACTGCAACGTCGGCAGGTATTCCGCGAGGCGGTCGTTGCCGGTGGAGACCATGAGTGCGAAGCCGCGTTGGACGATGCCGTCGCGTTCGGCGAGGGTGGGGCAGCGGACGGTGACGAGGACGGTGGTCTGGTTGTCGGCTTCGGTGAGCTCGATGGTCGTTACCAGTGTCGCCGGTGGCAGGCCGTCGAGGCCGCCGGGCCAGCCATCTGGCGCGTCGCGGTAGGCGATGCGGATGGGCGGGGCGATCTCGGTATAGACCGAGCTGTAGCTGAAGGTGCCGCCGGTATCGTAGGTCCATTCGGTGACCCAGACGCCTCCGGGCCTGAGCTCGAGGCGACTGCGGGATTTGGCATTCCGTGGCCCCCAGAAATGCGTCATGTGCGCCGGCTCGGTGTAGCAGCGCCAGATCAGGGCGCGCGGCGCGGCGAAGCTGCGCTGGATGCGGATCACCGGGTCGTCGGCCGGGGTTTCGATGATGTTCTGCGTCAACGTGTTCTCCTGGTCCCCAAGTGCCACGCCCTCGTCCTTCGACAGGCTCATGATGAGGGCTGCTGTCGGGTCGGTTACGGGCGGGGGTAGCCGTCGAGGAAGGGGAGGACGACCGGGGGAAGGGCGGGGGACATGAAGGCTTCGTAGTGGGTGGTATTGGGGAGGACGGCGAAGCGGTTCTGGTTGAGGCCGGAGCGGTCCCAGTTGCCATCCTGGGCGCCGCCGCCGAGCATTTCAAAGAGATTTGTGGCTTTGGCGATGCGGACGCTGTCCCAGTCGCCCACGACGATGAGGGTGGGGGATTTGATGTTCGGCACATCGGCCGACCAGTCGAAATCCTGGCCGACCAGGGCGGCGACTTCGCGGACGGCAGCGGGCCAGGTTTCGGCGCCGCCGGGGGCGACGGCCACATAGCCCTGGTACATGGGCGAGCCCTTCATGCCCTCGGCCGTGGCGTCGGGGTTGGCAGCGATGCCGCGCATGCCCTGCTGGTTGTAGTCATGCCAGTTGTCGAAGGCGTAGGCAGTGGACACCAGCACCAGACGGTCGATCACCTCGGGGTGGTCGATGGCGAGGCGGAGGGCGACGCCGCCGCCGAGCGAATAGCCCATGACGTCGGCGGTCTCGAACCCCAGGAACCTGATCAATTCGGCGATGTCGGTTGCCATGGCGGGAAAGGTCATGGGGCGGCCGAGCGGGCCGGTGCGGCCATGCGCCTGTAGGTCGACACCGATCACCTGGCGGCCCTGGGCGAGGGCCGGAAGGATCGGCGCAAACATGCCGACGGAGCCGAAGCCGCCATGGATGAGGATCAGCGGTTTGCCCTCGCCATAGACCTCGTAATGGATGTTGACGCCGTTGACGGGGGCGAGGCCGGAGGTGCTGGGAGTGAGCATGGCGGGACTTTCGGCGAGAGAAGGAAGGGTTGTGGCGAGGGTCGCGAGAATGGCGGCGGCGAGCAAGTGTCTTCGGTGCATTCGTTGATCCTTTCGGGCGGCCGGTCGCGTGGCGCGGCAGGCGCGCAGCGAAACGGCGGTGTGGGATGGCTTCAGGCGGGCAGGGGGATGATCAGCTGAGCGCCTCCAAGTGGGCGGCGAGGCGGTCGTAGCTTTCAAGGGTGCCCTGGGCGAAACCGCGGCGCATGGCGGCATCGCGCTGCTCGGGCGCATCGAAGGCGGCCACCAGCGTGAGGGTGGTGGCGCCGTTTGCTTCGGTGAAGGTCAGGCTGCGGACGAAACTGGGGGGCGGGTTGTCGCCCCAGACTTCGCCCTGCGGTGCGGCATTGCGATAGACGATGCGGCTGGGCGGATCGATCTCGATGAAAGTGCTGTCGGTGGGATATTCCCGACCGTCCGGGCCACGCATGACGTGATGCCAGTGGCCGCCGACGCGAAAATCGAGCTGACAGACCGGATTGGTGTACCCCTTGGGCCCCCACCATTGGCTCAGGTGGAACGGATCGGCGAACATTTTCCAGACCAGAGCGCGTGGCGCGGCGAAGACCCGGGTGATGGTGAGGGTCGGTGCCGAGGGAGAGAGGTCGACGAGCGGTTCCATGGTCGCGCAGGATCAGGCGAAGAAGGTCTTGATCAGCGGCGCAATGGCCGTTGGCTTGACCATGTGGTTTTCGCCGTCGAGCTCGCCATGGCGGGCGTTGGGCAAAGCGGCGGCAATGGCCTTCTGGGCGTTGCGCATCCAGGGCTCGCTCTTGGTGCCGCCGACCACCATGGCGGGTTGCGTCAGGTGCGACCAGCGGCCGGGGGCGAGGGGCTTGCCATACTGGAAGGGGCCGGTGAGGGCGGTGTCATAAGTGAGCGTCGGGGCAACGCGCTTCATGGTCTTCCAGAACGGCATCAGCCGCATCATGAAGACGGCGAAGGCGGGGAGGCCGACGCCCTTGCGCATGAAGTGCACCAGCATGCCGGAGCGGTCGTCGGCCCTGGCGAGGCGCTCCATGGTCTCAACATAGCCGGCGGGCAGGCGGCGCGTGTCGTCGGTGATGAACGGGGCCTCATAGAGGAAGAGCCGCTTGATCGCCGGCGTGCGATTGGCGGTTTCGAGCGCGAGGGCGGCGCCCGAGGAGATGCCGTAGATGAAGACGTCACTGCCGGCGGCAGCGACGAGGCCTGCAGATCCTCGATCTCGCGATCGATGGCATAGGGTTGTGTGTCGCCGCTCTCGCCACGCCCGCGCCGGTCGTAAGCATAGACGGTGAAGCGGTCCTTCAACGCTTCGGCGAGCGGGCGTGCTGGGCCGGAGCCGCGGTAGCACAGGGCTCCATCGACCAGCACAAGAGCCGGGCCGGAGCCGATCGTTTCGTAGGCGATGCGGGTGCCGTCGGCGGAGGTAATGAACTGGGTCATCTGAGGCTCTTTCAGGCGGATCAGGGTTTTGGAGCAGCAAGTTCGAAGAGGATGGCGTCGAGGCGTTCAAAGCCTTCGACGACGCCCGTTTCCATACCGGAGGCCAGCATGCCGTCGCGGCTTGCGACGTCGGGGAGGACAGAGACAACGCGATAGTGGGTGACGCCGTCGATCTCCTCAAGCGTCAGGGTGTCGGTGCTGACGGCGTCGCCATACATGCCTTCGACGCCAAAGGTCTGGACCGTCTTCCACTCGGGTTCGATCTCGAGATAGGTGCCGTGAAAGACGATGCTCTGGCCCTCGGGCGTGGTGGTCTGGATGCGCCAGGTGCCGCCGACGCGCCAATCGAACTGCAGGATGCGGTTGGCATGGCGATGCGGGCCCCACCATCGGATCAGGTGTTCGGGCTGGCTGATGGCGCGCCAGACCAGCGATCGCGGCGCGTTGAAGGTGCGGGTGAGGACGATGTGGCGTTCACCGGCCGGCGCTTCGATGGCGAGGTCTTTTTTCTGCATGTCGCTCTCCCTGATGAGCATGGCCAGATAGGCAGCGAGGCGGTCGAGTTGTTCAGTCCAGAAGCGGCGGGTGGCGTCGCGCGGCGTCCGGCGGCGACGCAGGCGGGCAGCATAGGCGCCGAAGGCGATGATGCGGGGCATGCTGCGCCATCCGGGCGGGCTCCCTAACGGTTGGGCAAAGCTTCACCGGCGGCGCAGAAGGCGCGTTGGGTCGGCCAGTGGTGATCGTCGTCGGTCAGTTCGGTTTGGCGTCGGGGTCGGCCGCCTG
>JACDQI010000099.1 GCA_015657675.1 Devosia sp. | reverse complement strand
TCGTCGTCGGCACCCATGCGCTTTTCCAGTCCGGCGTCGCCTTCAAGGACCTCGGCCTGACCGTGGTCGACGAGCAGCACCGCTTCGGCGTCCACCAGCGGCTCGCGCTCTCCGAGAAAGGCGCGCACACCGACCTGCTGGTGATGACGGCGACGCCCATCCCGCGCACGCTGGTGCTCACCCATTTCGGCGACATGGCCGTCTCGATCCTGCGCGAAAAGCCGCGCGGCCGGCAGCCTATCGATACCGCCGTCCTCTCCATAAAGGACTATCCCCGCGTCATCGAGCGGCTGCAGTCGCGCATTGCCGAGGGCGCCCAGGCTTTCTGGGTCTGCCCGCTCGTCGAAGAGAGCGAGACGCTCGACATTGTCAGCGCCGAAGACCGCTTCAAGGAACTGCAGAGTGTCTTTGGCGATCAGGTCGGGCTGGTCCACGGACGGATGTCGGCAGCCCAAAAACAGTCAACCATGGAGGCTTTCGCCTCAGGCGCGCTGCGCATCCTCGTCGCCACCACGGTCATCGAAGTCGGCGTCGACGTGCCCAACGCCACCATCATGATCATCGAACATGCCGAGCGCTTCGGCCTTGCCCAGCTGCACCAGCTGCGCGGCCGGGTCGGTCGCGGCAGCCAGCGCTCGGCCTGCCTGCTGCTCTACAAGGAGCCGCTCAGCGAGACCGCAAAGGCCCGCCTCGAGACGATAAAATCCACCGAGGATGGGTTCGTCATCGCCGAAAAGGACCTCGAACTGCGCGGCCAGGGCGACCTGCTCGGCACCCGCCAGTCCGGCATGCCGGGCTATCGCCTCGCCGTGCCGGACGTGCATCGGCACCTGCTCGATTACGCTCATGACGACGCCCGCGACGCCCTTGCTCGTAACCCAGGCCTGACTGGTCCCGAGGGCGAGGCGCTGCGCACGCTGCTCTACCTCTTCCGCAAGGACCTCGCGATCCCGTTGCTGCGCGCCGGCTAGCTGAGGTCGATGGCGTAACGCTTCAGGTCTTCAAGCTTCACGTAGTTGAGCGCGCCAGCATGGGTCGAGAGCAACGCCACCTTGGGCGCCATCCCGGCCTCGAACGCTTCCTGCCAGCGCATGGCGACGAGGCACCAGCGATCCCCCGGCTTCAGCCCCGGGAACGCATATTGCGGCGCCGGGGTGGAGAGATCATTCCCCGCCGCCTTGGAGAACTTCAGGAACTCCGCGCTCATCACCGCGCAAACCAGATGCCGGCCGACATCGTCGGGCCCGGTGAGGCATCCGCCATTGCGGAAGAACCCGGTCATCGGATCGGTCGAGCACGGCTGCAGCGGCTCGCCGAGCACGTTGAGTTCCGGTGTGTCCTGCGAAAAGGGATTATTCAACCGTCACCGACTTCGCGAGATTACGCGGCTGGTCGACGTCGGTGCCCATGAAGACGGCGGTGTGGTAGGCGAGCAGCTGCACCGGAATGGTCGCAAGGATCGGCGCCACGAAGCTCGACACCTTGGGCAGAACGATGACGTCCTGCACGCCGTGGCCGGCGATCCTGGCGCCATCCTCGTCGGTGATCAAAATGATCTTGCCGCCGCGCGCCGCCACTTCCTGCATGTTGGAAAGCGTCTTTTCCATCAGCTCGTCCGACGGCGCCACGACGATTACCGGCATCAGCTCGTCCACCAGCGCAATCGGCCCGTGCTTGAGCTCGCCGGCAGCATAGCCTTCGGCATGAATGTAGCTGATTTCCTTGAGTTTGAGCGCGCCTTCCATGGCGATCGGGAACATGGCGCCGCGGCCGAGATAGAGCACGTCCTTGGCCTTGGAGAGGCGCTTGGCGATGTCCTGGATCTGCTCTTCGAGATGCAGAGCCGCCGACACCGCGCTCGGCAACGCCACCAGCGCATGCACCAGCTCGACCTCCTGCGCTCGCGTCAGCGTCCCACGCGCCACTGAAGCGGCGAGCGCGAGGCTCGCCAATGCAGTGAGCTGGGCCGTGAAGGCCTTGGTGGAGGCAACGCCGATTTCGGGTCCGCAGAGCGTCGGGAACACCACGTGGCTTTCCCGCGCAATGGTCGATTCCGGCACATTGAGCAGCGAAGCGATATGCTGGCCCTGGCTCGCGCAATAGCGCAGCGCCGCCAGCGTGTCGGCCGTCTCTCCTGACTGGGAAATGAAGAGGCTGAGGCCGTTCTTTTCCAGCGGCGGCTCGCGATAGCGGAACTCCGAGGCCACATCGACATCCACCGGCAGCCGCGCATAGCGCTCGAACCAGTACTTGGCCACCGAACCGGCGAACGAGGCCGTGCCGCAGGCCGAAATGGTAAGGCGCGACAGGCTCTTGAAGTCGAACGGCAGGGTTTCGCGCAACGCCACCGACTCTGAACCCATATCCACATAGTGGCTGAGCGTGTGCGAGATCGTCTCGGGCTGCTCGTAGATTTCCTTGGCCATGAAATGGCGGTGATTGCCCTTGTCCACCATCAGCGCCGAGGCCTGCGACACCAGCATTTCGCGCTGCACGATGGCATCGGAACCGTCACGGATGGTGACGCCGGCCGGGGTGATCACCGCCCAGTCGCCATCGAGCAGATAGCTCAGCCGCGAGGTGAACGGTGCCAGCGCCATGGCGTCCGAGCCCAGATACATCTCGGTCGCGCCATAGCCCACCGCCAGCGGCGCCCCGCGCCGGGCCGCAATCAGCAGTTTGTCGTGGCCCTTGAACATGAAGGCCAGAGCAAAGGCACCGCGCAGCAGTTTCAGCGTCCGCGCCACCGCCATCTCGGGATCGAGCCGCGGTCGAGTTCGCGCGTCACCCACAGCGCCACCGACTCAGTGTCGGTCTGCGTCTTGGGCAGGTAGCCGTCCTTGTTCAGGTCCTCGAGCAGCTCGCGGAAATTCTCGATAATGCCGTTGTGCACCACCGCGACGCGATCGGTGGCATGCGGATGGGCATTGCCCTCGGTCGGCGCGCCATGCGTCGCCCAGCGGGTGTGGCCGATCCCGATATTGCCGCCCAGCGGCTGGAAACTGAGTTTCTGCGCCAGATTGCCGAGCTTGCCCTCGGCTCGCCGCCGGTCGATCTGGCCGCCTTCGAGCGTGGCGACACCAGCGCTGTCATAGCCGCGATATTCGAGGCGTTTGAGCGCATCCACGAGACGCGGCGCAACCGGTTCGACACCAATGATCCCAACGATCCCGCACATCTCGTTTCCCTTCTACTTGCCGGCTTTCGCCGCTTTGATTGCCTGAGCCCGCGCCCGCAATTTCGGCGCATAGCCCTGCTTGTTTTCCTGCCGCACGCGGCCGATCGCCAGCGCCTCGGCCTCGACGTCCTTGGTCACCACGCTGCCGGTCGCCACATAGGCGCCGTCGCCGATCCTCACTGGCGCCACCAGCGACGAATTGGTGCCGATAAAGGCCCGTTCGCCAATGATGGTCTTGGATTTGTTCACGCCATCATAGTTGGCCGTGATCGTTCCCGCGCCAATATTCGTCGCCGCGCCGATCTCGGCGTCTCCGAGATAGGCCAGATGCCCGGCTTTGACCCCGTCATGCAGGATCGACTTCTTCACTTCGACGAAATTGCCCAGGTGCACGTTCGCACCCAGCGTCGCGCCGCCGCGGATGCGCGCGAACGGCCCGATCGAGGTACCCTCGCCGATCACCACGTCCTCGATATCGCAGAACGCCCGGATTTCCACGCCATTGGCGATCTTCACACCCGGCCCGAACACCACGTTCGGGAAGATCGTCACGTCCTGCCCGATTTCGGTGTCCCAGCTGAAATAGACTGACGCCGGGTCCTTCAGCGTCACGCCCGCCTTCATGAAGGCCTCGCGCTGGCTCTCCTGGAACAGGCCCTCGGCCCGCGCCAGCTTGCTGCGGTCATCGAGCCCCATCACCTCGCGTTCGGGAACGACGGTGAACTCGACCTTACGGCCGTCGGCATTGGCCAGTTCAACCGCGTCGGTGAGGTAATACTCGCCCTTGGCATTGCTGTTGCCGATCCGGCCGATGACCTCGCGCAGCGTATCGGCACGAAAGCCCATGATCCCGGAGTTGCAAAGCCCGACCAGCCGCTCAGCCGCGCTGGCGTCCCGATGTTCACGGATCGCCACGAGGCGATCGCCCTCGGTGAGCAGCCGGCCATAGCCGGTCGGATCGTCGGGCTCGAAGCCAACAACGACGACCTCTGCCCCGGCATCGAGGCGAGCGGCCACCGTCTGAATGGTGTCGGCTGAAACAAAGGGCGTGTCGCCATAAAGGACCACAACATTGCCGGCAGCGGTCGCAAACGCCGCTTCCGCCTGTCGCACCGCGTGACCCGTTCCGAGGCGCTCCGTCTGCTCGACGACATGCGCATCAGCCGCAAGTGCCAGCATCTGCTGCCGTACGGCGTCATGGTTCGGTCCGACAACAAAGGCCATGCGCGACGAACCGGCCGCGAGCGCTGCGCGCACCACGTGACTGACCATCGGCAGCCCACCCACCGGGTGCAGCACCTTGGGCAGGCTCGAGCGCATCCGGGTGCCCTCACCCGCAGCCAGCACGATCGACAGCAAATCAGTCATGGAGACCCTCTTCGTGGGGAGATTTCCAATGGTTTTATGGCAGCAAGGTGTTGGGAAACCCATAACTGTCGCGCGCACTGGTAAACTGCACAGATAGGCTTGATTCGACAGGGTTACACTTTGGCCAAGGCCAGCGATCATTTCCGTACCGGCGACGTGACATTCTGGGGCATTGTGGCTCTGAGTTGCTGGGGTGCGGCAGTGCTGCTCGCCAATATCTCGGCCATCGTCCCCAGTAGTGTGTTTGCGGGCCTGCACGCCTCGCGCATGGAAGGCGCCACCGTGGCGCAGCTGCGCACCCAGCTGGCCGTGCTAAGCGACGAATCCAAGCGGATGCGCGCCGAAAACAACCTGCTGCTGCAGCGCTTTGACCGCGCCGAGGCCGCCACCCGCGAGGCGACGCAGCGCATCGGCGCCCTCGAGGTCAGCGTGCCGGCAGCCATGGAGAGCCGCTCTGACGTCTCCCCCGGCATCGATACCATGCCAACCGCTTCGATCGGCGAAGGGCGTGTGCTGAGCTTTGACGCCGAAGGCGGCTCGGTCAGTGTCGTGCAAAAACCGATGGTGCCCCCGGTCATCGACAGCGCCGAGACCACACCCAACGCCGAAGTCCCGGTCACCGCCGATGTTCTGGCCTTTGGCCTGGCGCTGGGCTTTCCGGTCAACGAGAGCGACGCCGAAGCCCAGTGGCAGAGCCTTTCGGCCAAGGTCGGCACCCTGTTGCTCGGTCTCGCGCCGCTTCTGCAGGACGTCGAAGGCGAAACCACCAAACGGATTGTCGCTGGTCCGGTCACCGATAAGAGCCAGGCAACCCAGCTCTGCAAGCGCATGGATCGCGTTGGCATCCCTTGCGAACCGCTGCCCTTCACCGGCGCCCCGCTGCCTTTGCTCAATTGACCGCAGGCACGCCGGGCGAATCCCGGTTGACACTAGGGGGCTGATGGCTATGTTCCGCGCCGACCCCCCGGGGTCATGCGGGCGCCCGTAGCTCAGTGGTAGAGCATCCGACTTTTAATCGGATGGTCGATGGTTCGAATCCATCCGGGCGTACCACTTCCCCCTCAGATCGACGTGACCACCCCGCCAGCGTCCCAACCCGTGGCATGATTCTAGTTGGCGAGCGTCACCACCACCGCGCCGCGCCGTGTGGCCACAATCGTATGCTCATACTGCACGGTCGGGCGCGAGGGCTGTGCCACCAGCGTCCACTCGTCGTCTTCGGACTTCTGTTCGGCGGACCTGCCGCCCAGCGACAGGAAGGGTTCGATGGTGAAGACGAGACCCTCGGCGATCTGCCGGCGTTCCGAACGGTCCGGCCAGGTCGGGATTTCGCCCGGCTCATCATGAAGACTGTCGCCGACCCCATGGCTGGCGAGGTTCTTGATAAGCGAGTAGCCGTTCTTGCTGGCAAAGCTGCCTATGGCCGTGCCGATCGAGGCGAACGGCGCTCCGGCGCGCACCACACGGATCCCCTCCCACATCGCCCGCTTGCCGTCGCGACAGAGCTTTCCAGCGCTGGCGTGCCGGCCGGCACCACGAATGAGGCGCCGGTATCGGCAAACACCCCGTCCTTGACCGCCGAGACGTCAATATTGACCAGATCACCTGCCGCGATCACCCGCTCGCCGGGAATGCCGTGTGCGATCTCTTCATTCACCGAGATACAGGTCGCGCCGGGAAAGCCATAGGTAACGATGGGCGCAGACTCGGCGCCGTGCTCGGCGAGAATGCGTTGGCCGATCTCGTCGAGCTCGAGCGTCGTCATCCCCGGCCGCAGCGCCGCCGCCATCGCATCCCGCGCCACCGCACAGATGCGGCCAATAGCCTTGAGACGCTCGAGGTCAGCTTCGCTGGTGATCGTCACCCGATCAGGCTTTCAGCCGGTGATACTGGGCCAGAAGACCGCGCGTCGAACTGTCGTGGTCGTCGGCCTTGGCTGCGCCTTCCACCTTTGGAAGCAAAGCCTTGGCCAGCTGCTTGCCGAGCTCGACGCCCCACTGGTCATAGGAGTTGACGCCCCAGACGGTGCCCTGCACGAACACCTTGTGCTCGTAGAGCGCGATCAGGCTGCCGAGGATTTCCGGCGTCAGCTTGGGGTACATCAGCGTGTTGGACGGCCGGTTGCCAGGGAACATCTTGTGCGGCGTCAGCGCCTTGATCTTGTCCTTGTCGACACCCTGCGCCTTGAGCTCGGCGATCACTTCGTCCTTGGATTTGCCCAGCATCAGCGCTTCGGACTGCGCGAGGCAATTCGCCACCAGCTTGGCGTGATGCGGCGGCAGCGTCTCGTGCGGCTGCGCGGCGAGCAGGAAGTCGACCGGGATGACGTCGGTGCCCTGGTGGATCAGCTGGTAGAAGGCGTGCTGGCCGTTGGTGCCCGGCTCGCCCCAAACGATCGGCCCGGTGCTGTAATCGACCGGCTTGCCGTCGAGCGTCACCGATTTGCCGTTCGACTCCATGTCCTGCTGCTGCAGGTAGGCGGCAAAACGGCTGAGCCGCTGGTCATAGGGCAGCACCGCATGGGTCGAGAACCCCCAGGCATTGCGGTACCACACGCCCAAAAGGCCCATGATCACCGGCAGGTTCTTTTCCAGCTTGGTCTTCAAAAAGTGCTGGTCCATCTCGTAGGCGCCCTTGAGGAACGCCTGGAAGTTCTCGAAGCCGACGGCGATGGCGATCGGCAGGCCGATGGCCGACCACACGGAATAGCGGCCGCCCACCCAGTCCCAGAAGCCAAAAATGCGGTCGGACTTGATGCCGAAATCAGCGCAGGCCTTGAGGTTGGTCGAGAGCGCCGCGAAATGATCCGCCACCGCCGCCTCACCCAGCGCCTTGGCGATCCAGGCGCGGCCGGTCGCCGCATTGGTCATCGTCTCGTCGGTGGTAAAGGTCTTCGACGCCACGATGAACAGCGTCTTCTTGGGATCGAGGCCCTTGAGCGTATCGTGGATATGCGCGCCATCGACATTGGAGACGTAGTGGACGCGCAGGTCGGCGCGAGTATAGGGCGCCAGCGCCAGCGTCACCATGGCCGGCCCGAGATCCGAGCCGCCAATGCCGATATTGATCACATCGGTGAACTGCTCGCCGGTCGCGCCGCGAATGGCCCCCGAGCGGACCGCGTCCGAAAACCCCTTCATGGCCTTCAGAACGTCCTGCACCGGACCGGTGACGTCGACGCCGTCGATCTTGACCGGCTTGTCGCCCTGGTAACGCAGCGCCATGTGCATCACGGCGCGGTCTTCGGTCGAGTTGATGTGCTTGCCGGCCCACATGTCCTTGCGGCGGCCCTCGAGGTCGACGGCGCGCGCCAGCTCGAACAGCGCCTCCATCGTCGGCTCGTCGATGCGGTTCTTGGAATAGTCGAGCAGGATGTCGCCGGCGCTCGCCGAGTAGCGCTTGAAACGGTTTGGATCGAGCGCGAACTGCACGCGCATCGGCTGTTCGTCGAGCCGCTTGCGGTGCTTCATCAGCTTGTTGAGGAGCGACTTGCGAGACGTGGCCATCAGCGATTTCTCCTAGAGCGCAGCAAGATCGCCTTGCGACCATTGCGCGCGCGTTTGTGCCGCAAAATCGGCGAATCGACCAGCCTCAATCGCCTGCCGCGCGCCGCGCACCAGCTCCTGATAGTAGGCAAGGTTGATCTGGCTGAGGATCATGGCGCCAAGGATTTCCTCGGTGCGGATCAGGTGGTGCAGGTAGGCACGCGAAAAGCGCCGGCAATTGCTGTTAGGCGAGGTTTCGTCGAGGGGTCGCGGGTCTTCCTTGTGCCGCGCATTCTTGAGGTTGATCACCCCCATGCGCGTATAGGCATGGCCGTGCCGGCCCGCCCGCGTCGGGTGCACGCAGTCGAACATGTCGACGCCACGCTCGATGGCCCCAAGGATGTCGTCGGGTTTGCCGACGCCCATCAGGTAGCGCGGCTTGTCGGTCGGCAGCTGCGGCGTGATTTCCGAGAGCACCCGGAACATCGTCTCCTGCGGCTCGCCCACGGCAAGGCCGCCGATCGAATAGCCGTCAAAGCCGATCGCCGTCAGCCCGGCCGCGGACCGCGAGCGCAGTTCGGCGTCGTCGCCGCCCTGCACGATGCCGAACAGCATACGGTTGGGCTGCTCGCCGAAGCGCGCTTTCGACCGCGCTGCCCAGCGCAGCGACAGCTCCATCGCGCGCTCCATCTCCTTGCGCTCGGCGGGCAGCGAAATGCACTCGTCGAGTTGCATGATGATGTCGCTGTCGAGCAGCAACTGGATCTCGATCGAGCGCTCCGGCGTCAGCTCATGCGCGCTGCCATCGATATGCGAGCGGAAAGTGACGCCGTGCTCGGTCAACTTTCTGAGCTTGGCCAGTGACATCACCTGGAAGCCGCCGCTATCGGTGAGGATTGGCCGCTGCCAGTCCATGAAGTCATGCAGGCCGCCGAGCTTGGCGACCCGCTCGGCGCCGGGCCGCAGCATCAGGTGGTAGGTATTGCCCAGAAGGATATCCGCGCCGGTGTCGCGCACCTGCTCGGGATACATCGCCTTGACCGTGCCGACCGTTCCCACCGGCATGAAGGCCGGCGTTTCGATCTCGCCACGTGGCGTATCGATCCGTCCGCGCCGCGCCGGCCCATCGGTCGTCTGCAGAGTGAATGTCGTTGCTTTCATGCGGCGGGTCATACCCGCCGCATGGCCGAATGTCACCTAGTGCCGCTTGGGGCTAAAGGTCGGCATCCGCGTCGGCCTGCTCCTGGCGGAACAGCAGGCTCCCGTCGCCATAGGAATAGAACCGGTACTCGTTGGCGATGGCGTGCCGGTAGGCGGCGTGCATGGTATCAAACCCGGCAAAGGCCGAGACCAGCATGAACAGCGTCGACTTGGGCAGATGGAAGTTGGTCATCAGGATGTCGACGGCCCGGAACCGGAAGCCGGGCGTGATGAAGATGTCGGTGTCGCCGATGAACGGCGCCAGCGTGCCGGTCTTGCGCGCGGCCGTCTCGAGCAGTCGCAGGCTGGTGGTCCCCACAGCGACGACTCGCCCGCCCGCCGCCTTGGCGGCAGGATGCGATGCACCACCGCCTCGGGGATCTCGCCCCATTCGGCATGCATCTGGTGGTCCTTTGTGTCCTCGACCTTGACCGGCAGGAAGGTCCCTGCCCCGACATGCAGCGTCAGGCGCTCGACCATCACGCCGCGATCGGCCAGCTTCTGCAGGAGGCTTTCGGTGAAGTGCAGCCCCGCCGTCGGCGCAGCCACCGCACCATCCCGTGCCGCAAACACCGTCTGGTAGTCCGACTTGTCGCGCTCTTCGGTACCCCGCTTGGCCTCGATGTAAGGCGGCAGCGGCATGGCGCCATGCGCCTTGATGGCTTCGTCGAGCTCGGCGCCACCCAGGTCGAAAACCAGCGTCACTTCCCCGGTCTCACCCTTCCCGGCCACGACGGCGCCAAGGCTCTCGTCGTCGCCCAGTGCCAGACGGTCGAGCACATGCAGCTTCTTGGCCGGCCGGGCGAAGGCGCGCCAGGTATGGGCGTCGACCCGCTTGTGGAGGTTGAAGGCCACTTTGGCGACCAGGTCGCCACGTGTCCGTGTACCGCTCAGCTCTGCTGGCAGCACCCGGGTGTCATTGACTACCAGCACGTCGCCGGGCTGCAGGATTGTCAGCAGGTCAGTGACGTGACCATCCACCAGCGGCTCATTCGGACGCACCACGAGCAAACGTGCGGCGTCGCGCGGTTCCACGGGGTGGAGCGCGATGCGCTCGGCTGGCAGATCGAAATCGAAATCGGAGACCTTCATGCCGCTCGCTTAAGCACGGGTCAGCGCCGCTGTCGAGCGACCGGATGCCTCAGGGGCCGGTGCAGACCACCACCCAGGCGCCCGTCCCCGGCACGCGCAGCACGCCGCCCTTGACGTCGTCTGCCCCCTCGCTGGTGGCGAACACACGCAATTCCGCCAGCACCGATTGCGCGGCCGGATCGATGAGATCGACCAGCAGCGTCTTTCCGTCCCAGAACGCCTGCCCGATATCCAGTAGCTGACCCGGCTGCGCCTCGGGACTGGTCGACCAGTCGGCGCCGTTCACATAGAGCGTCGCGGCCGAGAACTGGTGAAAGTCGACGCCCCCGGCAAGCAGCTGAATGCGCTGATTGAAGTCGAAACTCGTGCAGTCTAACCATTCTGTGGCGAGCGCAGGCTGAGCCGCGATCGCCAACAGGGCCGTGGTGAGGAGACGAAGAAGTGTGCGGGTCATGGTATGCTCCAGTGCTGATGCATGCCTTGCCGCAATCGCGCTGAACCCCCGCTGAACGCCCTCAGGGACCCGAGCAGCTCACCGACCAGGCGCCAAAGCCCGGGATGGCCAAGGTGCCGCCATAGATCGGCAGATCCGCGCCGGGTGTCTGCCAAAGCCGGAGTTCGGCCACCAGCACACCTTGATGGACTGCGTCTACCAGGATCATGCCATTGCCGGCGAACGATTGGCCCAGTTCCACCGGATCGCCCGGACCATTGGCCACGTCGCTGGCCCAGACCTTGTCGCCGACCGAAATGGTGATGGCGGCAATCGACAACACGTCGACGCCACCGGCGAGAAAGTCAAAGCTGGCCGCACCCGAAGGCTCGGTGCAGTTGACCCATTCAGTAGCATTGGCCGGGCTTGCGAGCCCGGCCAGTGCAAGTGCGATGAACGAGGCGCGCAGCATCAGGCGTCCGCAGCAACCTTGACCGAGACCATGCTGTCGGGATCCTTGACCGGCTCGCCGCGCTTGATCTTGTCGACATTGTCCATGCCTTCGATGACCTTGCCCCAGACCGTGTACTGGCGGTCGAGGAAGCGCGCATCGTCGAACACGATGAAAAACTGGCTGTTGGCGCTGTCCGGGTTCTGCGAACGGGCCATCGAGCAGACGCCGCGCACATGCGGCTCGGCGTTGAATTCCTGCTTGAGGTTCGGGTACTTCGAGCCGCCCATGCCGGTGCCGGTCGGATCGCCGGTCTGCGCCATGAAGCCGTCGATCACGCGGTGGAAGACGATGCCGTCATAAAACCCTTCGCGCGCCAGCTTCTTGATATGGGCCACGTGGTTGGGCGCCAGATCGGGCCGCAGCTCGATGACGACCGGACCCTTGGTGGTCTCGACGAGCAGGGTGTTTTCGGGATCCTTGTAGTCGGCCATGTGTCTGGCTCCTTATGTAGCGCGCTTACTTGTAGACGATCGTGGCGGAAATGATCTTGTCCGGGGTCGCCGGGGGCTCGCCGCGGGTGATCTTGTCGACCGCTTCCATGCCCGACACCACGCGGCCAAACACCGTGTACTGGCCGTTGAGGAAGGTGCAGTCAGCAAAGCAGATGAAGAACTGGCTGTTAAAGCTATTCGGGTCCGAGCTGCGCGCTGCGCCGACCGCGCCGCGGGTGAAGGACTCGGCATTGAACTCTGCCACCACGTCAGGCTTGTCCGGAACCGCCCATGCCGGTGCCGGTCGGGTCACCCGACTGGGCCATGAAGCCGTCGATCACGCGGTGAAAGACGATGCCGTCGTAGAACTTTGCTTCGCTCAGCTCGACGATGCGCTCCACATGCTTGGGCGCCACGTTGGGCAGCAGTTCGATGTCGACGGCGCCGTCCTTGAGCTCGATGATCCAGTGCGGGGTGCCCGACTGGGCGCTGGCCGTCTGCGGCGCAGCGATCGAGAAGATGAAGATGGCCGCGAGGGCGGCGACGAGAATACCGACAATGGCGCCGGCGCGCTTGAGAGCTGGGTTCATGATCTTTTGAGGGCCTCTAGAACGATGGGCGGAACGAATTTGGAGATATCCCCGCCGAGCTGAGCGATCTGACGCACCAGCGTGGCCGAGATGTGGCGGACCGGCGGTGAAGACGGCAGAAACACTGTCTGCAGGTCGGGCGCCATCTGGGCGTTCATCCCCACCATCTGCATTTCATAGTTGTAGTCGGTAGTGTCGCGCAGGCCGCGGATGATCAGCTTGGCGCCATGCTGCCGGGCAGCGGTCACTGCCAGCCCCTCGAACTCGACGATCTTGAATTCGGTGTCGGTCCGCTTGCCGACGGGATCGAGCACCGCCTTGAGCAGTGTCAGCCGATCCTCGTGGGAAAACAGCGGCTTCTTGGTCGCGTGCGTACCAACTGCCACCACCAGGGTGTCCACCAGCTTGCAGGCGCGCTCGATGACGTCAAGGTGACCATTGGTCAACGGATCGAACGAGCCGGGATAGAAGCCGACAAGCTTGGTCATCAGAAAGGTCCCTCCCCCCGCAAATCGCGCCGGGTTTGTGTCATGGGCCGCCAAGGATGGCAAGTTGGCTAGAGGGTGATTGGTTCGATCAGACCGTTGCGCAGGGTCACAATCCGGTCGGCGCGCCGCGCCAGATCGTGGTTATGCGTGGCGATCAGCGCCGCCGCACCCTGATTTCGGATCAGGTCCTGCAGCGCCTCGAACACCTTTTCGCTGGTCGCCGGATCGAGATTGCCCGTCGGCTCGTCGGCGAGAATGATGCGCGGATTGTTGGCCGCGGCGCGGGCAATAGCGACACGCTGCTGCTCGCCGCCCGAAAGCTCGGCCGGCCGATGTGTGGACCGTGGCCCCACCCCGAGCAGGTCGAGCAGTTCCTGCGCCCGCCGATTGGCGGCCGCCTGTGAAAACCCCGCGATCAGCTGCGGAATGGCGACGTTTTCGAGCGCGGTGAATTCGGGCAGCAGGTGGTGGAACTGGTAGACATAGCCGATCGTCGTCCGCCGCAGCAGCGTGCGGCCGCGCTCGCTCATGTGGGCGGTGGGCGTGCCGACGATCTCGACTTCGCCCTGCTGCGGCCGCTCGAGCAGCCCGCCGATATGCAGCAGCGTCGACTTGCCGGCGCCGGAGGGCGCCACGATCGCGACCAGTTCGCCACCCTTGACCGTCAGGTCGGCCGCCTGCAGCACATTGATCTGGCTCGGCCCATCACCATAGTGGCGATGCACCTTAGTGAGTTGCAGATGAATCTCACTCATAGCGCAGCGCCTCGACCGGGTCGTACTGCGCCGCGCGCCATGCGGGATAGATGGTGGCAAGGAACGACAGCCCAAGCGCCAGGCAGGCCACGAACGTCACCTCACTCGGGTCGATCTTGCTCGGCAGCGAGGAGAGAAAGAACACTTCCGGTGGGAAGATCGCCACCCCCAGAAGGTTCGAGATGAACGCCCGCAATGGCTCCGCGTTGATCGCAATCACCACGCCGAGCGTCACCCCAACCAGCGTGCCCATCACCCCGATGGCCGTGCCGGTCATCGAGAAAATGCGCATGATCGAGCCGCGTGTTGCGCCCATGGTGCGGAGCACCGCAATGTCGGCGCCCTTGTCCTTCACCAGCATCACAAGGCTGGAAATGATGTTGAACGCCGCCACCAGGATGATCATCGACAAGATAACGAACATCACCACCCGTTCCACCTGCAGCGCGGAGAAGAACGTCTCGTTGCGCTGCTGCCAGTCGGTGAGGATCAGCGGCCGGCTGAGGCCCGACTGGAGGGCATTGCGCATGGCGACGATATTGTCCGGATCGTCGATGAACACATCAATCGCAGTTGCCATGGGCACCCGCTCATAGGCCGCAGCAATTTCCTCGTCCGTCGCCATCACCCCCGGCGGCGCCACGCCAGGCTTGAGCACATCCTCATAGAGTTTGAAGTAGGACTGCGCCGGCTCCATCGGCATGTAGAGGTAGAAGGAGTCGAACTCCACCATGCCCAGGTTGAAGATCACATTGACCGGGTAGGAACGGATCTGCGGCGTCTTGCCGAACGGCGTATTGGTGCCGTTCGGTGTCACCACGGTCACCGCATCGCCCACGGTCACGCCAAGCTTTTGCGCCAGCCGCCAGCCGACGGCCACGCCATTCGAGCTGTCCCACTGATCCCAGCCGCCCAGCTGCGCCGAGTCCTTGAGCAGCGGCATCTGGTCGAGCGAAGTCGCCCCAATCCCACGCACCGAAACGCCGGTGGACTCCACCTGCCCCGAGGCCAGCGCCTGGCCCTCGACATAGGGGATCACCGCGACGACACCCGGAATCTTCTGCATCTCGGCGACCACCGCCTCGTAGTCGGTGAAGCGCTGCTCGATCGGATAGGCGGTAAAGTGCCCGTTGAGCCCGAGGATCTTGCTCAGCAGTTCGGCGCGAAAGCCGTTCATCACCGACATCACCACGATCAGCGTCGCCACGCCGATGGCCACCCCGGTCAGCGTCAGCCCGGCGATCACCGAAATGAACGCGTCCTTGCGGCGGGCGCGCAGATAGCGCCCCGCAATCAGGAACTCGAAGCGGGAAAACGGACCGCTGGTGGCTGCGGGTTCGCTGGCGGGCGCGCTCAAATGGTGTCCAGCCTCTGCGGCACGATCAGCGCGACAAGCTTCTTGACCGCATCGCCGATCGGCAGCGTCTCGCGCTCGCCGCTCTTGCGGTGCTTGATCTCGGCCATGCCTTCCTTGAGCCGCGCGGCCGGCATGATCAGCTGGTACGGAATGCCGATCAGATCCGCCGTCGCGAACTTGCCGCCGGCGCCCTGGTCGCGATCATCATAGAGCGCATCGATGCCCGCCGCCTGCAGCTCACCATAGAGCTTGATCGAGGCCGTATCGCTTTCGGCATCACCGACCTTGAGGTTGATCACAACCGCTTCGAATGGCGCCACGCTGACCGGCCAGACGATGCCTGCCTCGTCGTGGAACGCCTCGATGATCGCCGGCACCAGCCGCGACGGCCCGATGCCGTAGGAGCCCATCTGCACCAGCACGTCCTTGCCATCCGGCCCGGTGACGGTTGCCTTCATCGGCTCGGAATATTTGGTACCGAAATAGAAGATGTGCCCGACCTCGATGCCGCGCGCCGAAAGCTGCTTGTCCTCGGGGACAGCTGCTTTGAACCCGGCCTCGTCGGTCATCTCGTCGGTCGCGGCAAACAGCGACGTCCAGTCGTCAAAGATCGGCTTGAGGTCGCCGCGATAATCGGTGTCGATCGGGGGAATCGTCTTACCCGCCAGATCCTTGTGCAGGTAAACCTGGCTCTCGCCGGTGTCGGCCAGCACATGGAATTCATAGCTCAAATCGCCACCGATCGGGCCGGTGTCGGCGCGCATCGGAATGCCGGTAAGGCCCATGCGACGGAAGGTTCGGAGGTATGCCACGAACATCCGGTAGAACGCCGCACGTGCCCCGGCCTCGTCGAGGTCAAAGCTGTAGGCGTCCTTCATCAGGAACTCGCGGCTGCGCATGGTCCCGAAACGCGGCCGCACCTCGTCGCGGAACTTCCACTGGATGTGGTAGAGGTTGAGCGGCAGGTCCTTGTAGCTCCGCACATAGGTGCGGAACACGTCGGTGATCATTTCCTCGTTGGTCGGTCCGAACAGCATCTGCCGCTCGTGCCGGTCCTCGATGCGCAGCATTTCCTTGCCATAGGCGTCGTAGCGGCCGCTTTCCTTCCAAAGATCGGCCGACTGCACAGTCGGCATCAGCAGCTGGATCGCGCCCGAGCGGTTCTGCTCTTCCTCGATGATGCGGACGACCTTGTTCAGCACCTTGAACCCGAGCGGCAGCCAGGTGTAGCTCCCCGCCGCCTGCTGCTTGATCATGCCGGCGCGCAGCATCAACTGGTGCGAAATGATCTCCGCTTCCTTGGGCGTCTCCTTGAGAACGGGCAGGAAGTATCGGGAAAGACGCATGAAGACTCCTCGTGCAGGCGCCGGATTCGGTTGGACCTCGTATAGCGCACCGGCGCGCGCAGAGGGAACCGCATTTCGGGGCGAAACTGCGGCGGGCCGGGCCATTGCCGGAGACTGTTTTCAGCTGGGCGCGCCCAGCTTTGTCGTCCATGTGAAAATGCGATGGCTGCCATGCAGAATCTGCGTGACAGGTGGAAAATCCGTTGTTAGGGTCCGTCTCAATAAGAATACAGGCAACCGTCAGTTGCCGGACGTCGACAACGTCAAGGGAGGAGCGTTGGCTGCCGCTTCGTGCGTGCCTAAGACCAGCGTATTGTCGAACAACTTCAAAGCAGGGCTTCGGCCCTGCTTTTTTCATTTATGCGGTGGGGTTTTCATTTGTGCGGTGGGTTGACGAATGCCTTGCCCCGCCCAATTGCCGGGTTACGTAGTCAGTTCTACTTGGTCGGCGCCTATGCCGACTTGGACTTGAGCAGTACGCCGAAGATCGCATAGCCGAGCAGCGTCCCCACGCCCATCTGCGTCATGGTGCCGAGCAGGTCCGTCGTCTGCCATTCCTGCACCACCCGCTCACCCTCGACCCGCCGCATGAAAATGCCGCTGATCGCCAGGGGCTTGTTGGTGGCCGGCGCCCCCATGAACTTGCCGGTATGGGTGCAGGTGGTGACGAACCGGATGCTCACCAGATCGCCCTCGCTGACCACATGGGTGAACTCCATCGCCATGTTGCTGAAGGCGCTCTTCATGCCCTTCATGAAGTCGATGTACTGGCGCTTGTCGAATGTCATGCCGTCGCCCGTATAGGTGAAGTCCTCCGCCAGCAGGACCTCCAGAGTGCTCCACTGCCCCTTCAGGATGGCCAGCGATACGCTCAGCGCGACGTCCTTGTTTTGACTCATTCTTCCCTCGCTTTTTTGCTAGGGTGACGGTCGGTCCTAGATGCCAAAGGGTCAACTAGGCACTATAAAGTGACTATGGAGGAAATGCCGTGCGCGACATTGTCGATGGAGTGATTTCAAGCCCCTATCAATGCCCGGTCACTGCCGCCATGCAGATCATCGGCGGCAAATGGCGGATCATCATTCTCTGGGCCATCGGCAACGATGTGAACCGCTTCGGCATGCTGCAGCGCGCCATTCCAGGCATTACCAAGAAGATGTTGACCACCGAACTGCGGGCGCTTGAAGAGGCCGGGTTGATCAGCCGCACGGTGTTTCCGGTGGTGCCGCCCAAGGTCAAATATGCGGTAACCCCGCTGGGCCAGACGCTGCGCCCTGCCCTCGAGGCTCTTGGCCTCTGGGGCGAGACGCATGCGCTGCCTAACCGCGAGGCGACCGAAAGCGCCGTCGTTGGCTAGCGCCGAGGACCTGCGCCGCATCGCCTTCGGCTTGCCGGGGACCATTGAAGCGCCGCATATCGACCGTGCCGCCTTCAAGGTGAAGCGGATCTACGCCACCATGCTGCCGGGAGCCGGCAGCGCAAACCTCAAGTTCACGCCAGACGAGCAGAGCTTCAAGGTCATGCTGGCGCCGGAGCTCTTTCGACCTCTCGACAATGCCTGGGGCAAGCAGGGTTGGACGGAACTCACACTGGCACCCGCCAGCGAGGACGACCTGCAGGCCGCCCTCGAAATGGCCTGGGCGCACGCTGTGGCGAAACCGCCCCGGCGCTAGCGCCAATACTCCCGCAGCCAGGGACTGCTGAGGCCCCAGAGCAGCAGCGCGGTCACCACGCTGGCGAGGATCGTCGTCACCAGGAGCTTTGGCCAGAACCGGAAGACGCCGGCCGGCGCGCCGCGCTCGGTGCCCAGCACGTGCTCACCGGTATCAATCTGGTTACGCACCCGGAACGGCAGCACCACGAACAGGCAGAGCCACCAGACGACGAAATAGACCGCGACAATGGTGATGATCGGCATGCTCAGACCCCGTGCACGAAGACCGCAACATTGGGCTTTTTGCCCCAGAAATTGCCGACCTCGCTCCGGATGGCCCGCTGCAGGGCAGAACTGACCAGCTCAGGATCGGACCGGCGCTTCGGCGGAATGGATTTGAGCGTGCCGTTGAGCGCGCGCTTGATCAGGTCGGCGATCGACTCTTCGTCGTCCTCCACCTCGGGCAACCCTTCGATGGCCATCTGCGGCGCCCCGACCATGCGGCCGGTATTGTCGATCACGAGGCTCACCACGATATGGCCGCCGAACATCAGCCGGCGCCGGCCTTTCACCCCCGATTCATCGGGCGTGCAGAGCACGTTGCCGTCCAGATAGAGCTCGCCGGTCCGCACTTCGCCCGGGAAATGCGTGGTCTCGGGAAAGAGCCGCACCAGGTCACCATTGCGGGCATGCACCACCGTCTCGATGCCGTGCTGGCGACCAAGGCGCGCGTGCGATTCCAGATGCGCCGCTTCGCCATGCACCGGCACCAGCACCTTGGGTTTGACCAGGTCATAGAGCCGCTTCAGTTCCTCGCGCCGTGGATGCCCTGTGGTGTGCACCAGCGCATCGCTCTGCGTGATCACCTCGATGCCGCGGTCGATCAGGAGATTCTGAATGTCGATGACTTCGCGCTCGTTGCCCGGGATCGCCCAGGACGAAAAGATCACCCGGTCGCCGGCATTGAGGTCGATCATCGGGTGTTCCTGCCGCGAGATGCGGGCAATCGCCGCGCGGGCTTCGCCCTGGCTGCCGGTACAAAGCAGGACCACTTTGGAGCGCGGCAGCGACTTGTACTCGTCCTGGTCGAGGAACGGCGCAATGCCTTCCAGCATGCCGAGTTCACGGGCAATGCCGCTGATCCGATGCAGCGCCCGGCCCGACAGAACCACCTGCCGTCCCGCCTGCTCGGCAGCGCGCGCAATGGAAATCACCCGACCCACATTGGACGCAAAGGTCGTCAGCACCACGCGATGCGGTGCCTCGGCTATCAGCGCGGCGATCGTTGATGCCACTTCGTCTTCCGAGGGGCTTGTGCCGTCCTTGAGCGCGTTGGTGGAATCGCAGATCAGCGCGATTGGCGAACTGGTATCGGCGCCGATTTCCCCAAACCGCTTAGTATCGGTCGGTGGCCCGCCCACCGGATGCGGATCGAGCTTCCAGTCGCCCGTGTGCACGACACGGCCGGCCGGCGTGGTGATCAGCAGCGCACAGCTTTCCGGGATCGAGTGCGCCACATTGATCGGCTCGATGGTGAACGGCCCGACGGTAAAGGGCTTGCCCACCTGCATCGGCTTGATCGACACGTTATCGACGATATGGTCGGCCGCCCGCTTGGCGGCCAGCATCGCGGAGGTGAACGCGGTCGCATAGACCGGCCGCTCGAAACTCGGCCACAGATCCAGCACGGCGCCATAATGGTCTTCATGGCTATGCGTCAGGATCAGCGCCAGCACGTCGTCGGCATTCTCTTCGAGGAACGTCGGATCGGCCATGATCAGCTCGATCCCGGGCTGGTTCGGACCACCAAAGGTGACGCCGCAATCGACGACGATCCATTTCCGGCTGCGGGCTGGGCCGAAGCCATAGGCCGCCATGTTCATGCCGATCTCGCCGACACCGCCGAGCGCCACGAAAACCAGTTCGTCCTGCTGCTGCTTAGCCATAAAACCTCTCAGGCCCTGACGCTCGCGGTGGCGCCAAAGTGCACATCGCCCGCGGTAATCACGACGCGGGACTCATCGTTCGCTCGGACGATCAGTCGTCCGGCGTCGTCAATCGTTTCAAATATGCCGCGGACGATCTCGCCGTCCCGGCTGACTGCCACGGGTGCGCCCAGACCAGCGGCCGAGCCTCTCCAGAGCTCGAGGATTTCGGCAACACCGCGACCATTGTTCCAGGTCTCGATGGCATCCACCCACGCATCGCTCAAGGCGGCAAAAAGGCCCTGCGGCGTCACCTCCCAGCCCAGCGACGCAATCGAGGCTGCCGGATAGGGCAATCCCTCCGGCGCCGCAACGACGTTGACGCCAATCCCGACCACCACCGCGTGCTGCCCGTCCGGCCGCTTCTGCGCTTCGAGCAGGATGCCGGCGAGCTTGGCGCCATCGGCCAAAACATCATTGGGCCACTTGAGCGCAATGCGGGCGCCCTGCCCGTCAGCCCCATCAATACCCTGCTTGAGTGCAATCTCCGGCACCAGGGTCTTGAGCGCTCGGTCGAGCGCCACACCGGCAACAAAGCCGAGCGTCGCCGTCAGCGCCGGATCACAGTCCGGCACAATGAGCAGGCTCGCTGCCAGGTTGCCATGCGGGGATTCCCACTTGCGGCCACGACGGCCCCTGCCCTCGGTCTGCTTCAGCGCCGCAAACCACACATCGCCGACGTCTCCGGCCTGCGCGGCGCGCGACGCCTCTATGCTGGTCGAGCCGACGGTATCGAACCCGAAGAGGCGGTAGCCGCGCGCCGATGCCTTGGTGCCGAGCGTAAAGCCCGCCACCTAGAAGAGGCTTCCTGCCGCGACCCGCGCAGCGGCGGCCAGCGGCGAACCGACCGTGACGAAGTAAGTGACCACGAGGAAGCCGGAGATCGCCAGTACCAGCGTCAGTTCACGCGGCACAGCGGCGAACTCGGCGACCGGTTCGTCAAAGTACATCACCTTGACGATGCGCAGGTAGTAGAAAGCGCTGACCGCACTCGCCAGCACACCAATCACCGCCAGGATGAAGAGGTTCTGCTCGATGGCCGCGAGAAAGACGTGCCACTTGGCAAAGAACCCGGCCAGCGGCGGCAGGCCGATCAGCGAGAACATCAGCACCGCCATGATCGCTGCCACGAACGGTCGCTTCTTGGAGAGACCAGCCAGCTCGCTGATCGTCTCGACATAGCCGCTCTCGGTCTTGAGCGAGAGCACGGCAGCGAAGATGCCGACGGTCATGGTGACATAGATCGCCATGTAGATCGCAACGCCCTCGACCCCGCCCTGGGTCCCCGAGGAGAGCCCGACCAGCGCAAAACCGACATGGCCGATCGACGAGTAGGCAAGCAGGCGCTTGAGGTTGTTCTGGCCGATGGCGGCAAAGGCCGCCAACACCATAGAGGCGATGGAGAGGAAGATGACGATCTGCTGCCAATCGCTGATGATGCCGTGAAAGCTCACCGAGACCACACGAAGCAGCAGCGCCATGGCCGCCACCTTGGGCGCCGCAGCAAAGAACGCGGTGACCGGCGTCGGCGCGCCTTCATAGACGTCCGGCGTCCACATGTGGAACGGCACCGCCGAGATCTTGAAGGCGATGCCGACCAGCAGGAACACCATGCCGAAGATCAGCCCGATCGAGCGCTCGCCCTCAACAACAGCAGTCAGGATCAGGTCGAGCTGGGTATGGCCGGTAAAGCCGTAGACCAGCGATGCGCCGTAGAGCAGCATGCCCGACGAGAGCGCACCCAGCACGAAGTACTTCAGGCCCGCTTCGGTCGCCTGCGCGCTGTCGCGCTTCATCGCCGCCACCACATAGAGCGCCAGCGATTGCAGCTCGAGCCCGATATAGAGGCTCATCAGGTCGTTTGCCGACACCATGAGCATCATGCCCAGCGTCGCCAGCAGCACGAGCACGGAGTACTCGAACTTGTCGAGCGCATGGGCCTTGGCGCTGGAGAACGAGAGGATCAGCGTGAACGCCGACGCCCCAACCACCAGCAGCTTCATGTAGCGGGCAAAGGCGTCGTTGATGAAGCCACCGTTGAAGATGACCCCAGTCGTGTCGGAGAACACCATGCCGCCGACCACGATCACCAGCAGGATCACCGCCAACGAGGCGATGGCCCCGGCGCTGCCCTTCTTCATGAACACGCCAAGCAGCAGAAGCACCACCGCGCCGATCGCGAGCATCAGCTCGGGATAGGCCGGCGCGAGGGAAGCGAAGCTCGAAATATCAGAAATCACGAGACGCCTCCTAGTGCGCCGCCGCGGCCACGGGTGCGACGGCACCCACGGCGTTGGCAAAGTTGTCCGCGACCAGTTGCACCGATGCGGCAGTCGCATCGAGGATCGGCGCGGGGTAGAAGCCGAAAAGTATGGTGAGAACCAAGAGCGGCACCAGCACGATCGCCTCGCGACGATCGATATCGAGGATCGCCTTGAGGTTCTCCTTGGTCAGCGCTCCAAAGACCACGCGGCGATAGAGCCAGAGCGCGTAGCAGGCCGAGAGGATCACGCCGAAGGCAGCAAAGAATGCCACCCAGGTATTGACCTGGAACACCGCGAGCATCGTGAGGAATTCGCCAACGAACCCAGAGGTGCCCGGCAAGCCGACATTGGCCATGGTGAAGACCATGAAGATCACCGCATAGGCCGGCATGCGGGAGACGAGGCCGCCATAGGCCTCAATTTCACGCGTATGCATGCGGTCGTAGACCACGCCGACGCAGAGGAACAGCGCGCCCGAGACGATGCCGTGCGAGATCATCTGGAACAGCGCGCCCTGGATACCCATGACGTTGCCGGCAAAGATGCCCATGGTCACAAAGCCCATATGCGCGACGGACGAATAGGCGATCAGCTTCTTGATGTCGGTCTGCACCAGCGCGATCAGCGAGGTGAAGATGATCGCCGCAATCGAGAGCGTGAACACGAACGGCGCAAACATCTGCGAGGCGTCCGGGAACATCGCGATCGAGAAGCGGATAAAGCCGTAGCCGCCAAGCTTGAGCAGGATTGCCGCCAGGATCACCGAGCCACCCGTCGGCGCTTCCACGTGCGCTTCCGGCAGCCAGCGGTGGAACGGCCACATCGGCATTTTGACCGCGAACGAGGCAAAGAACCCCAGCCACAGCCAGGTCTGCACTTCCGGCGCAAACTTGAACTTGAGCAGTTCCTGGATGTCGAGCGTGCCCGCCTGCCAGAACATGAACATGATCGCCAGCAGCATCAGCACGGTGCCGGTGAAGCTGTAAAAGAAGAACTTGTACGTCGCCTGGATGCGCCGCGACCCGCCCCAGATCCCGATGATCAGGAACATCGGGATCAGCGTGCCTTCGAAGAAGACGTAAAAGATCGCCAGGTCCAGCGTCGCGAAGGCGCCGATCATGAAGGTCTCGAGCACCAGGAATACGATCATGTATTCCTTGACCCGCGTCGTCACCGAGCCCCAGGCCGAGATCACCACGGCCGGCATCAGCAGCGTCGTCAGCGGGATGAAGAGCACCGAAATGCCATCCACGCCCATGCGGTAGCCGATCGACGTGCCGATCCAGTCAAAGTCCTCGACGAACTGGAAGCCCGCATTCTTGGGGTCGAACTGCGCCCAGAGGTAGAGGCTGAGCACAAGCGTCAGCAACGTGACGACGAGCGCAATCCAGCGCACCAGATTGGTGGACGCCTCGCTCCGACCCGGAACGAACAGCAGCAGCAGGGCGCCGACCGTCGGTAGAAAGGTAATGACGGTCAGAAGGTTGGCGCTCAAATTCATCCCATTAGTCCCCCAGCCGCGATGGCCCAGGTGAGCAGCGCGGCAATGCCGATGAGCATCGCGAATGCGTAGTGATAGAGGTAACCCGACTGCAGCTTGACGACGCGCGCGGTCACATCCTTGACGCGATGGCCGAGGCCCTCGACGATCGTCTGGTCGACCAACCAGTCGTCAAAGCCCTTCCACAGCGCCCGGCCGATATAGAGGGCCGGCCGCACGAAGATGCGGTCGTAGAGCTCGTCGAAATACCACTTGTTGAGCAGGAACTTGTAGAGCCCCGGATTGGTCTCGGCGACGCGCTTGGGCATCGCCGGATCGCGGATATACATGTACCAGGCGGCCACAAAGCCGAGCACCATGGCGACGGTCGCCGACCACTTGACCCAGGTCGGCACGTCGTGCGCGGCATCGATCGCGGCCTCGGTGACGACTACAGACCCCTGGAAGAAGTGGATGATGTGTTCGGCATGGCCGAAGAACAGCTCGTGGAACACGACACCAGCCAGCACCGCACCCGCCGCCAGGATGTAGAGTGGCACCAGCATGACCCGCGGACTCTCGTGCGCATTGTCATAGGCGCTGCCATGACCATGACCGTGATCGGCATGATCGTCAGCTGCGTGCGCAGCATGGGCATGGTCGTCATGACCATGCGCATCATGCGACGCGGCGTTGCGCGGCTTGCCGTGGAACGTCAGGTGGATCAGGCGCCACGAGTAAAAGCTCGTGAACAGCGCGGCGATCACCAGCAGCCAGAAGGCGAACTGCCCGGCACTGCCGCCCACCGAATAAGCGACTTCGATGATCGCGTCCTTCGAGAAGAACCCGGCAAAGCCCAGCGACGTGCCCGGAATGCCCACGCCCGTGAGGGCCAGCGTGCCGATGATCATCATCCAGTAGGTGATGGGGATCTTCTTGGCCAAGCCGCCCATGTTCCGCATGTCCTGCTCATGGTGCATCGCATGGATGACCGAGCCGGCGCCCAGGAACAGCAGCGCCTTGAAGAAGGCATGGGTGAAGAGGTGAAACACGCCTGCCGAATAGACCCCTGCGCCGAGCGCCACGAACATATAGCCCAGCTGCGAACAGGTCGAATAGGCGATGACGCGCTTGATGTCGTTCTGTACGAGTCCCACCGTCGCTGCAAAGAACGCGGTGATGGCGCCGATAATCAGCACCGTCGTCATGGCGAAGGGCGAGACTTCGAACATCGGCGAGAGCCGCGCCACCATGAACACACCGGCCGTGACCATGGTCGCGGCATGGATCAGCGCCGACACCGGGGTCGGGCCTTCCATCGCGTCAGGCAGCCAGGTGTGCAGCAGGAACTGAGCCGACTTGCCCATGGCACCCATGAACAGCAGCAGGCACACCACGGTCATGGCATGCACATCCCAGCTGAGGAACCGCATGGTCTCTTCAGCATGCTCTGGAACGGCATGGAAGGCGCCGTCGAAATCGAGGTGCCCCAGCACCACCCAGGCAGCGAAGATGCCGAGCGCAAAGCCGAAGTCACCGACACGGTTGACGACGAATGCCTTCATCGCCGCCGCATTGGCCGAGGGCTTCTTGTACCAGAAGCCGATCAGCAGGTAGGACGCCAGGCCCACGCCTTCCCAGCCAAAAAACATCTGCAGGAAGTTGTCGGCCGTCACCAGCATCAGCATGGCGAAGGTAAAGAGCGACAGGTAGGCAAAGAACCGCGAGCGATGCGGATCTTCGGCCATGTAGCCGATCGAATAGACGTGCACGAGGCTCGAGACCGTCGTCACCACCACGAGCATGATCGCCGTCAGCGTATCGACGCGCAGGATCCAGTCGAGTTCGAGGCCACCAGAATGGATCCACTCGAGCACGTTGACCTTGAGAATCTCGGCGTGTTCAGCCCCATGCGCACCTTCAGCCGCTTCCGGCGCAAACCAGAAGCCGGCAAAGACGATCCAGCTCAGCACAGCCGCCGCGATCAAGAGCCCGGTGGTGATGTACTCGCTGGTCCGATGCCCGATAAGCCGGCCCAGCAGTCCCGCGATCAGCGCCCCGATCAGCGGAAAAAAGACGATTGCCTGGATCACGGCGTCAGCCCTTCATCATGTTGACGTCCTCAACCGCGATAGAGCCGCGGTTGCGGTAGAAGATCACGAGGATGGCGAGGCCGATGGCCGCTTCAGCCGCCGCGACCGTCAGGATCATCAGCGCAAAAACCTGCCCGGCGAGGTCGCCAAGTTCGGCCGAAAAGGCCACGAAGTTGAGGTTCACCGCGAGCAGGATCAGTTCCACCGACATCAGGATGACGATGATGTTCTTGCGGTTGAGGAAGATCCCGAACACCCCGATGGTGAAGAGGACAGCCCCGACGGTCAGATAGTGACCCAGCGAAATGCCTGTTTCTGCCAGCATGCTAGAGCCCCTGCCCTGATTTGACCTTGACCACTTCGACCGCGTCGCTGCGCTTGCGGTTGGACTGCTTGAAAACGTCCTGCCGCTTGACCCCGGTCTTGTGACGCAGCGTCAGCACGATGGCGCCGATCATGGCGACCAGCAGCACCGCTGCGGCGCCCATGAACAGGAACACGTAGCGGGTATAGAGCAGCTGCCCGAGCGCGCGGGTATTGTCGACACCCTCGGTGATCGGCACCACCGCCGAAGCCGTGAGTTGCGGCGTCAGCACAAAGCTTCCGCCCACGAGCAGCAGTTCAGCCAGAAGGATCAGCCCGATCACCACGCCGATCGGCGCATACTGCAGCATGCCGGTGCGCAGCGACGCGAAGTCGACATCGAGCATCATGGTGACGAAGAGGAACAGCACCATGACGGCGCCGACATAGACAACGATCAGGATCAGCGCCAGGAACTCCGCCCCCGACAGCATGAACAGGCCCGCCCCGTTCACGAATGTCAGGATCAGGAACAGCACTGAGTGCACCGGATTGCGCGCCGCGATCACCATCAGCGCGGACGCGACCGCGATGATGGAGAAGACGTAGAAGAAGAAGAGTGGCAGCGTCATCCCGGCCCCTTAGCGATACGGTGAGTCAGTGGCGATATTGCGCGCAATCTCGCGCTCCCACCGATCGCCATTGGCAAGGAGCTTTTCCTTGCTGAAATAGAGTTCTTCGCGCGTCTCGGTGGCGAACTCGAAGTTCGGGCCCTCGACAATCGCATCCACCGGGCAGGCTTCCTGACAGAAGCCGCAATAGATGCATTTGACCATGTCGATGTCGTAACGCACCGTCCGCCGCGTGCCGTCATTCTGGCGCGGGCCGGCCTCAATGGTGATCGCCTGAGCCGGGCAGATGGCTTCGCAGAGCTTGCAGGCAATGCAGCGCTCTTCGCCATTGGGATAACGGCGCAGCGCATGCTCGCCGCGGAACCGCGGGCTGACCATGCCCTTTTCGAACGGGTAGTTCAGCGTCTTCTTGGGCGCAAAGAAGTAGCGCATCGACAGGAAGAACGCCCCGACGAATTCCCGAAGCAGCAAGCCATTGAGGAACTGGAAGAACTTCATCAGACGGCACCTCCGTGCCAGCCCCAGCCGGTGAGCTGGAGGATCGCGGCAACGACAATGACCATCACCAGCGAAATGGGCAGGAACACCTTCCAGCCGATCCGCATCAGCTGGTCGTAGCGGTAGCGGGGCACGAAGGCCTTGACCATGGCGAACATGAAGAACACCAGGCAAAGCTTGAGGATGAACCAGATCGCGCCAGGCACCCAGGTGAACGGCACCACATCGATCGGCGACGTCCAGCCTCCCAGGAAGAGGATCGTCGTCATCGCGCACATCAGGATGATGGCGATGTACTCGCCCAGCATGAACAGTAGGTACGGCGTCGACGCGTACTCCACCATGTAGCCAGCAACCAGTTCGGATTCTGCTTCCGGCAGGTCGAAGGGCGGGCGGTTGGTTTCTGCCAATGCCGAGATGAAGAAGATCACGAACATCGGAAAAAGCGGCAGCCAGTACCAGTTGAGGATGGTCAGCCACGGCACACCGAGCATATCGGCAATGCCGCCCGACTGCTGCGCGAACACCACATCCTGCAGGTTCAGCGAGCCGACGCAGAGCAGCACCGTGATGATCACGAGGCCGATCGAGACTTCATAACTCACCATCTGCGCCGCCGAGCGCAGCGCGCCCAGGAATGCGTATTTGCTGTTGGACGCCCAGCCACCCATGATGATGCCGTAAACGCCGAGCGACGAAATCGCGAAGATGTAGAGGACGCCAAGATTGATGTTGGCAAGCGCCCAGCCGGCATCGATCGGGATCACCGCATAGGCTGAAAGCGCCAGGATCGAGGTCACCAGCGGCGCCAGGAGGAACACGACCTTGTCGGCACTGGCCGGGATCGACGGCTCCTTGAAGACGAACTTCAAGAGATCCGCAAAGCTCTGCAGCAGACCAAACGGCCCAACCACGTTGGGACCGCGACGCACCTGCACCGCCGCCCAGATCTTGCGATCGGCGAGCAAAATGTAGGCGGTAAAGATCAAGAGCCCAACGAGGAGCAGCAGGGCTTTCCAGACGAACCCGACTTCAGTGCCCAATCCGAGGATCGGGGCACCCAGAAGGTAGTTCGCTGCTGCGGCAATGAAATCCATTGTCAGTCCCTACTCCGCCGCCTGCTTGAGGCCCGACGCCAGCGCCGCGCACTCGCCCATCACCGCCGAAGCGCGGGCAATGGGGTTGGTCAAATAGAACTCGGTGACTGCCGGCGCAAACTTCGCCTTCTTGGTCTTCACAGCCTTGTTGGCCAGCACCGAGAGATCGGAAGCCGAAACCGGCGCAATCTGGTCGAGCCGCGCCAGATGCGGGAACTCGGCATAGATCGCCGCCCGCAGCTGCGTCAGCGAGTTGAACGGCAGCGACGTGCCGAGCACGGCGCTCAGCGCCCTGAAAATCGCCCAGTCTTCCTTGGCGTCGCCCGGCGGGAACACGGCGCGCTCGGCGAGCTGCACGCGACCCTCGGTATTAACGTAGGTGCCGGACTTCTCGGTATAGGTCGCCGCCGGCAAGATGACGTCGGCGCGGTGTGCACCGGCATCGCCATGCGTGCCCACATAGACGACGAACGCCTTGCCCAACGCCCCCGTGTCGTATTCGTCGGCGCCGAGCAGGAACAGCACGTCGAGCTCGCCCTTGCCGGCAAGGCCGATCTGGTCGGCCGAGCAAACCCCGCCATCATGCGGCACAAAGCCGATATCGAGACCGCCGACGCGGCTTGCCGCATTGTGCAGCAGCGCAAAGCCGTTCCAGCCCGCTTCGATGCCGCCATGCGTACCCAGCAGCTTGGCGGCCAGCGCCAGCACATCGCGACCGATCTGCTTGGAGCCGGCGGCGCCATGCGACACGGCGGCTTCGCCGATGATGATCAGCGGCTTCTTGGCCGCCTTGAACTTTTCCGCCCAGCCCTTGCCCTCGGCGATCTCTGCCAGAACCGCGAAATCGTCGCCCAGATACTGGGTGGGATAGGTGAGGTCGGCATTCTCGCCGATCACCGCAATCGGCAGGCCCTTGGCGCGCCAGGTCTTGCGGATGCGCGCGTTGAGCACCGCCGCTTCCTTGCGCGGATTGGCGCCCACGATCAGGATCGCGTCGGCCTCTTCGATCCCGGCAATGCCCGGACCAAAGGTGTAAGCCGCACGCGGCATGCCCGGATCGATGCCCGACATGGCCGGACGGCAATCGGTCATCCCCGAACCCAGCGAGGTCATCAGCGCCTTGAGCGCAAACATGTCCTCGACCGAGGCCAGATCACCCGCAATGGCGCCGACCTTGTTACCGCCGCCCGAGGCCTTGATCGCGCCAGCAACGGCCTTGAAGGCTTCGTCCCAGCTCGCCGGCTTCAGCTTGCCATTGACCCGAACATACGGCCGGTCGAGGCGCTGGCTCTTGAGGCCATCCCAGATGAAGCGGGTCTTGTCCGAAATCCACTCTTCGTTGATCGCGTCATTGACGCGCGGCAGGATGCGCATCACTTCGCGGCCGCGGCTGTCGACGCGGATGTTCGAGCCCACGGCGTCCATCACGTCGATGGACTCGGTCTTGACCAGTTCCCACGGCCGCGCATGGAACGCGTAGGGCTTGGAGGTCAGCGCGCCCACCGGGCAGAGATCGATGACATTGCCCTGCAGTTCGCTCGACAGCGCCTGCTCGAGATAGGTGGTGATCTCGGCATCCTCGCCGCGACCGATCAGGCCCATCTCCGAAATGCCGGCGACTTCCGTGGTGAAACGGACGCAGCGCGTGCAATGGATGCAGCGGTTCATCGAGGTCTTGACCAGCGGCCCGATATACTTGTCTTCGACGGCGCGCTTGTTCTCGGCGTAGCGGTTCTTGTCCACGCCATAGGCCATGGCCTGGTCCTGCAGGTCACACTCGCCGCCCTGATCGCAGATCGGGCAATCCAGCGGATGGTTGATCAGCAGGAATTCCATCACGCCTTCGCGGGCCTTCTTGACCATCGGCGTGTTGGTGAACATCTCGGGCGGCTCACCATTCGGGCCAGGACGCAGGTCCTTGACCGACATGGCGCAGCTGGCCTGCGGCTTCGGCGGGCCACCCTTCACTTCCACCAGGCACATGCGGCAATTGCCGGCGACCGACAGGCGCTCGTGGTAGCAGAACCGCGGGATTTCCGCGCCGGCGGCTTCGGCAGCCTGCATCAGCGTGAAGTAGTCCGGAACCTCGACGAGCTTACCGTCAACCTTGATATTTGCCATTGCCTAAACTTTCTGCCGCCGCGTCAGGTAGAGCCCGACCAGGGTCAAACCGATACCGGCATAGAGCGCCAGCGGCGAGTAGACCGGGAGAACCGTAGGACCGATCAGGTCCTGAAAATTGTCACATTCCATCGCCTCGCCATTGAGGCAGGCGAACTTCACGTCGAGATGGGCAAACCCCTGCCACTGGCTGTAGTAGCTCAGCCACCAGACCACCGCACAGCCCATCAGCGCCAGCCCGGCGGGCAGGAGCGGATGCAGCTTTCTTGCGATCGGTGCTGGCTCAGCCATGGCGGTCATTGCCGGTCACTTACTCCGCCGCGATCGATGGCACCGCGCCATCGGAGGTCGACGACCAGGTATACTGGTCGATGCGCTCTTCGATGACGTGGCGGAAATTGCGGATCAGGCCCTGGATCGGCCACGCCGCCGCATCGCCGAGCGCACAGATGGTGTGCCCTTCGATCTGCTTGGTGACCTCGAACAGCATGTCGATCTCGCGCTTCTGCGCGCGGCCCTCGACCATGCGTTCCATCACGCGCATCATCAGCCCGTGCCTTCGCGGCACGGCGTGCACTGGCCGCAGCTCTCGTGCTTGTAGAAAGCCGAAAGACGCCAGATCGCCTTGATGATGTCGGTGGACTTGTCCATCACGATCACGGCTGCCGTGCCCATGGACGAACCGACTTCCTTGAGCCCGTCGAAATCCATGATCGCATGGCGGATCTTTTCGCCCGGCACACACGGCACCGAAGCACCACCCGGGATCACGGCGAGCAGGTTGTCCCAGCCGCCGCGAATGCCGCCGCAGTGCTTTTCGATCATCTCTTCGAACGGAATGCCCATGGCTTCCTCGAAGGTCGCCGGCTTGTTCACGTGGCCCGAAACGCACATCAGCTTGGTGCCGGTATTGTTGGCCCGGCCGATGCCCGCAAACCAGGCGCCGCCCCGGCGCAGGATTTCCGGCACCACCGCGATCGACTCGACATTGTTGACGGTCGTCGGGTTGCCATAAACGCCCATTGCGGCCGGGAAAGGCGGCTTGAGGCGCGGCTGGCCCTTCTTGCCCTCGAGCGATTCCATCAGCGCGGTTTCTTCGCCGCAGATATAGGCGCCCGCGCCATGGTGGACGACAATGTCGAAGTCCCAGCC
>JACDQI010000098.1 GCA_015657675.1 Devosia sp. | reverse complement strand
CTCAGCCTGCTTAAGCACAAAGGCGATCTGACCCTCGGTGAACTTCGACGTCTTCATGGAACTCTCCTGCTCCCGGCCAGGGGATCATAAATGGAAAATTCCAGCTCAAAATGGTCCAATTTACGGGAGGCAGGTCACCGCAGCATGATTGGCTTGTCGCGATCCTCAGTGCGTTCGCGGAGACGGGCCAGGAACTCGCCCGCCGCCTTTCGGCCCCGCACTGTCTGGGTAAAGAACAGATAGTTCTTGGGATCCTTGCGCGCGAGGAAGGCGCGGAACATGTCGTAAAGGGTGACGCGGGTGACCTTGTCGATGCCGACGCCACCCGCCGGCCCGGTGCCCGCGAGGATCATCCGACGGACCAGTAGCGGATCATGCTGCGCGATCATCTGAGTGACAAACCCACCCATCGAGAGGCCGAGAAGATCGACTTGGGTAAAGCCAAGAGCACGGATAAAGGCGGCGCCGTCTTTGGCCATCTCTTCGATCGTATCAGGCACCCTGCCCTCCGACCCACCGATGCCCCGGTTATCGAACGCGATGACCCGGCGGCTCTTCGCCAGGCCGTCGATGACGCGTGGATCCCAGTTATCGAGCACCGCCGTCAGATGATGAAACAGAACCAGAGGGACTCCGTCCTTGGGGCCGAGGTCACGGTAGACAAAGCGGGTGTCCCCTACCTTGATTGTCAGGTTCGGGGCATGCGCAAAGTCTGGCTGAGTGCCTTGCGAGACATTCATTTCCGGGCTCCTTCAAAACTTGGGCAGCATTGCCTTGGCGGCGCTTGCACCAGCGGCGAGGATGCGGTCGGAGAGCGAGGGGTCGCTCACGGCCCTGGCCAGTTCCAGTGTGCCGATCAGCGTGGCATAGATGCCGATCGCGACAGCCTGCGGGTCTGGCGTGCCGGCCGGCAAGGCACTGGACACGACTTCGATCAGCGCAATCTGGCGCTGCGTGTAGGCATCCCGCGTGTCGGCAGGCTCACGCGCGATCTCCGGTAGCAGCGCGGCCGATGCGCATCCCTGGCCCGGCGCGTCCCGGTGCACGCGCGAGAGATAGACGTCAATGACGTGTTCGGGGCCGCCCGCGGCGAGCAGATCCTTGATCTGCTGGCATTGCGCCTCAACTTAGTTTTGAGGAAGCCGCGTCCATCCCGCTTGTCGGTCTCACGGCCTGGCAAGCATTGGTCGACCGCGCCAATCTCAGACCTGGCCAGAAGGTCTTCATCCAGGCCGGATCAGGCGGCGTTGGCACCATCGCCATCCAGCTCGCCCGCCACCTGGGCGCGAAAGTGGCAACCACTACCAGCGCGGCAAACGCCGAGCTGGTCGGTCGCCTCGGGGCCCAGGTGGCCATCGATTATCGGAAGGATGATTTCGAAAAGGTCATCGCCGACTACGACGTGGTGCTCAACAGCCAGGATACGGCGACACTCGAAAAGTCGCTGCGCGTGCTCAGGAAGGGTGGCATTGCTGTTTCGATTTCCGGGCCGCCCGATCCGGCCTCCGCTCATGAGAAGGCTTTCAACGTCGTCGTAGGCTTGCTGATGCGCCTGCTCAGCCGCAGTATTCGCGCCAAGGCGAAAGCGGCCGGCATCCGCTATGGATTCCTTTTCATGCAGAGCAGCGGCACTCAAACGGCAGAACTCGCCAAGCTGATCGAGGCGGGCGCCATCCGCCCGGTGATTAACCGCGTCTTCCCATTCGAACGCCTGAACGAGGCGATGGAGTACATCGAAACGGGACGCGCCAAGGGCAAGGTCGTCGTCTCCGTCGCCTAGGGACCGGTTTTGGCAAGTCTCCTCAGTCCGCGATGGTAGCTTCAGACGAAGTGACCGGTTTGGGCCAAAGCGGCCTCTACCCTACGTCCGCTTCGCGCCGAAACCGGTCATGTGTTGCTGGCGTTCACCGTTATTAGAAGCCGAACAACTCGATATCAGAAACCAGAGGCGAGACGTCCCCTAGGAAGAGAGTTGGACGAGCTTGATCGCGCGGCGATGGTAGGTGAATGCCAGGTATAGGCCGCCATCGGGTCCGGAGATGATGGAGGGATAGGACAGTTCCCGGTTGAGGCCGTCCTTGGAGTTGTTGGTGAGGCAGTAGCCGTCGCCTGTCTCGACATCGAGGCGGTCGCCAAAGGTCGCGCCGCCGTCGCTGGAAAAGGCGAGGCTCATCGGCGCCCGAGGTACGCCCCAGACGGCCTTGCGACGGTTGGCAGGGGCGGGAGTGGCCGGTGACGACAGGTCCCCTTCGATCTCGTCGTAGAGCGAGAGCCGCCGGTCCGTCGAGGTCGCGGCACTGCTGTGGTTGTAGACCATGGCAATACGGCCATCGGCCAGCCTCGTGGCCTGGACCGACGAGTTGTTGTTGGGCAGGTTGGTCGGCTCGGGCGCGCTCCAGTTGCGCCCGGCGTCGGACGACCGGCTTCGCAGGATGTGCTCGGCAAAGCGATGGCGATAGAAGGCAACCATCTGGTCCTTGCCCAGGTCGATGATGTTCATGTGGACCGCGCCGACGCTCTGCGGAACATCGTGCATGGACCAGGTCTCTCCGGCGTCGCGGCTGATCAGGACCGAGGCGAAGTCCTTGTCGCCGGTCCAGCGTTCTCCCGGAATGCCTATGCAGCGGAAAAGTGGCAGCAGCCACTCGCCGTAGCGGTTGATGACGATGGGCTGGCGGATGAAGGTGCCTGGCGTGTCGCAGAGGGTAGAGACGGGACCGAATGTCTTGCCGCCATCGGTGGAAATGCGGCGCTTGACGATGGACTGGTCTTGATTGCCAGCGGGCTGCGAGGTGTAGAGCAGCCAGATCTTGCCGTCCGGGGCGACGAAAAGCAGCGGGTTCTGTTCGGATCGCTGTGGATCGTCAGAGAGCTTTTCGGCGGCAGACCAGTGACTGGCACCGGGCGCGAGACGCGACATGTAGATCGAGATATCGCCCATGCCCTCCATGGTGCCGCCGAACCAGACGCAGGTCAGCGTGCCGTCCGGCAGGTAGGCCAGGTTCGCCGCATGGCACTGTACCGTTGCCGCTGGCAGGAACGCTTCTCGACGCGTGGGGTCGGTAGCCCTGATTTCGCCATCCGGATGAATGAATTCTGAAGGGCTGATCTGGCTCATGGCAGGGTCACGAACTTGTCTTGAAGGTCGGCGAGCTGGCCGGCATCGAGCGGCACCATAGGTGGACGAACGCGAGACCATGCTGCGTTGCCCGTCTTGAGACCGACCATCGCCTTGATGGTGGGGATCTGCACGTAGCTGTTGGACAGCGTGCGCCAGGCATTGATGCGGGCCTGCGCCGGCTCGACCAGAGCTGCGTCGTCGAGATGGTCGTAGATGGTGCGCAGCGAGTCGGCGATAAGGTTCGAGGTCGCCGTGATGCAGCCGGCCCCGCCGGACTTGAGCAGCGGCAGCATCAACGGGTCGGCGCCAGCGAAAACGGCAAAGCCGGGATGCGCGGCAGCGATGGCCTGCATGTTCGCCAGATCGCCGGCCGAGTCCTTGATGCCGATGACCGTGCTGGGGAAGGCCGCAATCAGGCGCGAGATCAGCGTGTGGCTCAGCGGCACGCCCGACACCTGCGGGATGTGGTATAGCACCACTTGCAGGCGGTCGTCGCCGATGGCCTCGAAGATGCGGGCGTAGGATGCAAAGAGCCCCTCGTCGCTGATGCCCTTATAGTAGCTGGGCGGCAGCATGACGACGTTGCGTACACCGTTGGAAAGGGCGTGACGGGTAAGTTCGACCGTCTCGGGCCCAGCATTGACCCCTGTGCCTGGGATCAACTGGTCCCCAGCGATGCCGGCCTTGAGCGCGGCCTCGAGAGTGGCGCGGCGCTCCGCGGTAGAGAACGAGTTGGCCTCCCCTGTCGTGCCCAGCAGAGCGATGCCATGGCAGCCCTCGGCAAGCAGGCGCAGGCAGTGTTCAGTGAACAGGCTCAGGTCGGGCGTGAGATCCGCATTGAGAGGGGTGGCAGCGGCGCAGTTGACGCCTGAAACGGCAAAGCTCATGGGCTGACTTTCGGCGTGCCGGCAAGCTTTTTGGCGTAGGCGATGGCAGCGTGCATGTTGACGTGATTGGCCTTGCCGGTGCCGGCAATGTCGAAGGCGGTGCCGTGATCCACGGAGGCGCGATCAATTGGCAGGCCGAGAGAGACATTGACCGTGGTGTCGAAGGCCACGAGCTTCATCGGGATGTGTCCCTGGTCGTGATACTGGGCGACGACCAGATCGAAACCGCCATTGTAGGCCTTGTGGAAGACAGTATCGGCGGAGACCGGGCCAACTGCGTTGATGCCCTCGGCGCGTGCCGCGGCGACGGCGGGGGCGATCTGCTCATCGTCCTCGGTGCCGAAGAGCCCGTTTTCACCGCAATGCGGATTGATACCGGCGACGGCGATACGGGGATTGTCGATGCCGATGCGGCGGAAGTGCTGGTAGCCGGCGCGAATGGTGGCGAGGATGCGCGGCGTCAGGGCCCGATCGATCGCGCCCCGCAGGGCGACGTGGGTCGAGACGTGGATAACCGACATGCGCTCGGAAGCCAGCAGCATGAAGCTGGATTTCGACCCGGTCAGCGCGGCCAGCATGCCGGTATGCCCATCGTAGTGATGGCCGGCCGCGTTCAGCGCCTCCTTGTTGATGGGTGCGGTGACGATGCAGCCGATCTCACCGGCCTGCGTGGCGCGCACCGACTTCTCGATGTAGCGAAAACTTGCGTCGCCGGCGCGCGGATCCAGCCTGCCGAAGGGCGGGATGTCGCCATCGAAGGGGACGTGATCGACCGAGATGGCGTTTGAGCCGACGGAGAAATCGAGATCGGTGCCGACAATGGAAGCGGCGCGTGCCAGCACGTCGCGGTTGCCGAAGATGCGGATACGGCTGCGCTCGTCTGGCGTCATGTCCGCCAGGGCCTTGCAGATGACCTCGGGACCGACACCGGCCGGATCGCCCATGGTAATCCCGATGATGGTGCTGGAAGTACTCATGGCATCAACTGTCCGCCGTTCACCTCGATAACCTGTCCGGTGATGTAGCCGCTCATACGGGCGCTGGCGAGGAACTCGTAAGCTCCGACGCATTCCTCGGCGGTACCGAGTCGACCCATCGGGATGCCGCGGGCGGCCGCCTCGAGCTGGGCGGGTGTCGAGAAGCGCTCGTGGAAGGGTGTCATGATGACACCGGGGGCAACGGCGTTGACGCGGACACCTACCGAGGCGAGTTCCTTGGCGAGAACGCGAGTGATGGTGGACACAAAGCCCTTGGCAGAACCGTAGAGCCCTGCACCGTCGCCGCCGCCGGTGCGGGCGGCGACCGAAGTGGTGTTGATGATGGTGCCTGAGCGCTGGGCCCGCATTACCTGGGCGGCTTTGCGCGAGGCAAAGAAGACGCCGCCGATATTGAGCGAGATGACATTCTCGTACTGCGCGTCAGTGGCGTCGGCGATCGCGGTGCGCCCGAACATCGAACCGGCATTGTTGATGAGGATGTCGAGACCACCGAGCAGGCCAGCAGCGTCATCCACAATGCTGGCTGCGGCCTCGCTTTCGGCGACGTTGGCTTGCAGAACCCGTGCCTTGCCACCAGCTGCCCTGATCGCGGCAACCACGGCCTCGGCACCGTCGCGATTTTCATTGCAGTGGACTACGAGGTCGACGCCGAGCACGCCGAAGCGGGTCGCCACGGCTGCGCCAATGCCCGAGCTTGCCCCAACGATCAGGCATCGCTTGCCCGTCAGATCAGCACTCACCGCCTCGTCCTCCCGCTTACATCTATGTCGGGAAACTCACAACTTCGTATCATGTTGTCAAGTTGATAGTTTTGAGTTGCAGGATCGAAGTGCAAACTTATCTGGTCATAATTCTATGATACTGTGATGTTTTCCTCATATCGAACGTCGATGAACCACACTTTCTGCGATTATGTATTGACAGGTTTACATTTCGGCGCGACGTTTAACCCACGATCCGGCGACCGGTCTTGGAGGGACTGTCGCGGCTGCGGTCGCCATTTGGGAGGACAGGAATGTCGAACGGGAATTCAGTCGTGCTGAGCCGCCGCGAGGCGCTCAAGCTTGGCCTCGGCACTGCCGTAGGCCTGACCGTGTTTGGCCTCAGCGCCAAGATCGTGGTGGCGCAGGAAGGGCAGGTCCTCAAGGTCGCCAATCCGAACTTTGCGCAGGACTGGTCGCCGCTGCGCGGCGGCGGTGTGCCCTATCGCTGGAATTCAGCCTGGTGGGCATCGCCGATGCGCTTTGACGCCGAGGGCAATATCCATCCCTACGTGTTCGCCACCTGGGAGCCCAATGCCGACTCCACGGTCTGGACCTTCAAGATCGACCCGGCCGCCAAGTTCTCGGACGGGAGCGCTATCACGGCGGCCGACGTCAAGGGTTCGTGGGAGCTCTCTGCCATGCCCGCCACTACCAACCAGCGCGTGGCGCAGGTGCTGGCCGGCGTCGTTGGCTATGCTGACGTGACCGGCGGCACCGCCACCGAGCTCAGCGGCGTGGCGACGCCGGACGAGGCGACCGTCGTCGTGACGCTTGGCGCAGCTGACCCGATCTTTTTCATGCGCCTTGCCAACCACATCGCGCCGATCACCAAAGTCAGCCAGTCGCGCGGCGCCGACGGCAACGAGAACCCGGACTGGTATATGCCGGGCAGTGTCATCGTCTCCGGCCCGTTCAAGCCGTCCACCATTGATCTCGATGGCGGCAAGCTGGTGTTCGAGCCGAACGAGAATTTCTTCGTCGCCAAGCCCAAGCTGGCCCGGATCGAGATCACCTCGATCGAAGACAACGTCACGGCCACCCAGCTCATCAAGTCGGGTGAGTTCAACGCCCACACCGAGCTGGTTACCTCCACCATGGTGCAGGACCTCGGACCGGAGTTCGGCGACGGCCCGCAGATCCCGACGAGCCAGCACTTCTGGTTCAACGCCACGCGCGCACCGATGGACGACCCGAAGGTGCGCCAGGCGCTGATCATGGCGTCGACCGCGATGGTCTGATCAAGGCCAGCTATCCGGAAGGCCCGCACAAGAAGACCGACCAAGTGATCAATTCGGTCCCAGGCGCCGAGAACTCCGGCTTCGAGCCCTTCCCCTACGATCCGGAGGCCGCCAAGAAACTGCTCGCCGAGTCGAGCTATGGCGGACCCGAGCGGCTCCCCAAGCTGCTGTTTGTAGGTGTTTCTGGTCCGGCAATCGAGGCGGCTGCGCAGTACATCGCTGAACAGTGGCGGCAGAACCTCGGCATAACCGCGGTGGATATGAAGCCGCAGCAGGACCAGTACGCCGGTCCGGACCAGAACGCCGTCCAGATCTTCCGCGACGACGTCGGCACCCGCGTGCCGGACGCGGCGAGCTACCTGCTCGGGTCGATCGCTTCGAGCTCGGGCAATGCCCAGGGCAAGATGGGTGGCTATAAGAACGACGCCGTCGACGCCAAGCTGGCCGAGGCCTCGACCAAGGCAGCTGACGATCCGGCCCGCGTGTCACTGGCGCAGGAAGCGCAAAAGCTCTTCCGCGAAGACTGGATGTTCATCCCCTGGTACGCCCAGACAATGTCGCGCTGGGCCACCGCTAATGTGGCTGGTATGGAAAAGAACCTCGACTGGCAGGTTGCCGCGCCCTGGGATATTTCCATCAGTTGATCTCTCCCTCAGGCGGGGCGCGTTCTGCGTGCCCCGCCTGACGCAGGGACTGCCGGAGGAGGACGGTCATGATCAGATACATCGCCACCCGGTTCCTGCTCTGGATCCCTTCGGTCCTGCTCGTCATGCTAGGGGTCTACGCTCTGGCCTTTTTCGGCGCAGGCGACCCGATCAAGCTCATCTTCCTGCGCGCGCTGGCGACGTCGCCTATGATCCGGTGCGTATCGAGGCGATCCGCGAGAGCGCAGGCCTCACCAAACCCTTCCTCGAGCAGTTCCTGAACTACGTGCTCAACCTGCTGCAGGGCAATTTTGGCAATTCCCTGAGCTCGGGCCGCAAGGTCTGGTCGATGATTTCGGCGGCAGCCCCGGTCAGCTTCCAACTCGGGCTCTGCGCCATCATCCTCACCGCACTGATTGCCATTCCGCTCGGGCTGATTGCCGGGCTCAACCAGAATTCAAAGCTCGATTACACGATCCTTGGGTCGGCGCTGTTCCTTTGGGCTATCCCACCCTATGTGGCCGGACCGCTGCTGATGGTCGGTTTCCTGCTGGTCCTGCCCGGGATCAACATGCCCTATGGCTGGGGTGGCATTTTCGACGCCAAGATCATCCTGCCGCTGATCGTCCTTTCCTTTCAGCCGATCGCGCTGATCGTTCGGCAAACTCGCGCTGCGGTGATCGAAGTACTGAGCGAAGACTTTGTGCGGACCGCACGCGCCAAGGGCGTGCCGGAAACACTGGTGGCGCTCAAGCACATCCTGCGGCCGGTGCTGACCCCGGTGGTCACCCAGCTCGGTCTGATCATGATCACCATCGTCAACGGCGCGATTTTTGTCGAACTGGTGTTTGGCCTGCCTGGACTCGGGCGGCTGACCGTCCAAGCACTGACCAATTCGGACTATCCGGTGATCCTGGCGATCACGCTGATCGGGTCGTTCCTGGTGATGTTCTCGAACCTGATCGTGGATGTGCTCTATCCCCTGCTCGATCCGCGCGCCGCCGACAGCATGAAGGGACGCTAAGGTGACGAGCGTTCCACTCTCCGCGCCGCTGCCCGAAGATCCGCCTGTCAGCCTGTGGCGAGATGCCTGGCAGCGCCTGGTGCGTAACAAGCTGGCCGTGGTGGGGCTGGCGATGGTGCTGATCCTCGCCTTCGCGGCGGCCTTCGGCCCCATGCTGACGCCCTACGACTTCCTCAGCCAGGATCTTGACGCGCGTAACCTGGCGCCCAGCCTGACGCATCTGTTCGGCACCGACGATCTGGGCCGTGACGTATTCAGCCGGGTGCTCTACGGCTCGCGTACGGCATTCCTCGTGGCGGTGGTGGTGACCGCCATCGCGGTGCTGATCGGCACCACGCTGGGCGCGATCGCCGGATTCTTTGGTGGCTTTGCCGACCGACTGATCATGTGGTTCACGGACATGACCATGTCGGTGCCCAACCTGCTGCTGGTCGTGGTGATCAACGCCTCGCTCAAGACGCCGCTCAGCCAGTGGATGGAAGCACAGTATCTGGCGACGCTGAACCCGATCTTCCGCGAGACGGTATGGATCGACTTCATCCTGGTGTTCGGCTCGATGGCCCTGATCTCATGGCCACCCTATGCCCGTCTCGTGCGCGCCCAGGTGCTCTCGATCCGCAGTCGACCTTACATCACTGCCGCCCGGGCGCTGGGGCTTACCAACCGGATCATCCTCACCCGCTATGTCGTGCCCAATGCCATAGGGCCGCTGATCGTTTCGGTGAGCGCAGGACTCGGTACAGCCATGGTGCTCGAAAGCGCCTTCAGCTTCCTCGGCGTCGGCGTCAATCCGCCCACACCGAGCTGGGGCAACATGATCTCGGACGGGCTGCGAGTGTGGCAGCACTATCCACATCTACTGGCAGCGCCAGCGATCGTGCTGGGGCTGGCGACGGTCGCCTTCTCGTTCCTCGGGGACGGGCTCAACGATGCACTCAACCCCAGGGGCAGCAAATGACCGAGCGGCTGCTCGAGGTCAAAGACCTGCGCATCGAGATAGACACCCGGCGGGGCCCTGCCACCATCGTGGACGGCATCAACCTGCATGTCGATGCCGGGGAGACGTTGGGCATTGTCGGAGAGTCGGGCTGCGGCAAGAGCCTCACCATGCTCAGCCTGCTGCGTCTGCTGCCCAACAAGATCCGGGTCGCGGGGGGCAGCGCCGCGTTCCAGGGCAGCGACCTGCTCAAGCTGTCGCCGCGCGAGCTGCGTGAGACCCGCGGCGGCAAGATCGGGTTCGTGTTCCAGGACCCGATGACCTCGCTCAATCCAGTCATGCGGATCGGTGACCAGCTCAGCGAACCGCTGATCCATCATCGCGGCATGAGCAAGGCCGATGCCCGCAAACGGGCGGGTGAATTGCTGCGGCTGGTGGGTATTCCAGGCGCAGAAGCGCGGCTCGATGCCTATCCGCACGAACTCTCGGGCGGCATGAGGCAACGTGTGATGATCGGTATCGGCTTGGCCTGCGAGCCAGATCTCCTGATTGCGGACGAGCCGACGACAGCGCTCGATGTCACCATCCAGGCGCAGATCGTCGACCTGGTGAAGGACCTGCGCAAACGGCTCGGCATGTCAGTGGTGTGGATCACCCATGATCTGGCACTGATTGCCGGTCTCGCCGACCGCATCTGCGTGCTCTATGCCGGCACGGTGGTCGAGGATGCGCCGGCCGAGCAGCTGTTCGCGGGGCCGGCCCATCCCTATACGCGCGGCCTGCTGGCTTCGATCCCCCGCATGGGAGGCGCCGAGACCGAGCGGCTGGCCTCGATCGGCGGGACACCGCCAGAACCGGGTCGCCGGCCACCGGGGTGTCCGTTTGCGCCGCGCTGTGCGCTGGCCGAGGACATCTGCCGGCAGGTGGTGCCAAAGCTCGCGTCGATGCAGGGTGGGTCGGCGGCTCACCGGGTCGCCTGCCATGTGACCAGCCGGGCACTGGAGGCCGCATGACCGCCCTGCTCCGTATCGAGAACCTGAGTAAGCACTTCCCCGTGCGGCTCGGCGCCTTCGGCGAGAAAGCGGCGGTGGTGCATGCGCTCGACGACGCCAGTTTCGAGATCATCGAGGGCGAGACGCTGAGCCTGGTCGGCGAGAGCGGCTGCGGCAAGTCGACCACCGGGTTCGCCATCCTCAACCTGCATCGGCCGACCGCCGGTCAGGTGATCTTTCGCGGTGAGAACATTGCCGCCTTCGACGAAAAGCAGATGCGGCCGATCCGGCGCGACCTGCAGATCGTCTTCCAGGATCCCTATTCGACGCTCAACCCCCGCATGACCGTGGGCGAGGCCGTCGGCGAGCCAATCCTCTTTCACAAGCTCTGCAGCAAGGCGGAACTGCCCGACCGGATCGAGCGGCTGCTGGGCCATGTGGGCCTGCCGGGCCGGTTCGCACAGCGCTATCCGCATGAGCTTTCGGGCGGGCAGCGGCAGCGCGTGGCGATTGCCGG
>JACDQI010000097.1 GCA_015657675.1 Devosia sp. | reverse complement strand
CAGATCGCCGGCCGCGCCGGCCGCCACATGATCAATGGCAGCTTCGGCGTCACCGGCCATGCCGCCGAATTCGAGGAAGAACTGATCGTTCAGCTCGAAACCCACGACTTCGAGCCGGTGCGAGTGCTGCAATGGCGCAACAGCGAGCTCGATTTCGCTTCCCTTAACGCCCTTCTTGCCAGTCTCGACCGCACCCCTGACCGCAAGCAACTGACCCGCGTGCCGGTAGCCACCGACCAGCATGCCCTCGAGTTCCTCTCACGCAACGAGGCAGGTGCCCTCGCTGTCGGGCGCACGGCGGTCGAACTGCTCTGGGAATGCTGCGGCATCCCGGATTACCGGGATATTTCGCCGGCCCAGCATGGCGAGATCATCACTCGCATCTATGTCGACCTGATGCGGCGTGGCCGGGTCGACGCAGACTGGATTGCCGAGCAGGTACGCTTCTGCGACAATGTTTCGGGTGACATCGACACGTTGTCGAACCGAATTCGGCAGATCCGGACTTGGACCTTCGTCGCCAACCGCAGGAATTGGCTTGAAGACCCGACGCATTGGCGCGAAAAGACCCGTGATATTGAGGACCGCCTGAGTGACGCTCTGCACGAGCGCCTGACGCAGCGTTTCGTGGATCGTCGCACCAGCGTTCTGATGCGGCACTTGAGAGACAAGCATATGGTATCGCCTGAAGTTAACGACCGCGGCGAAGTGAGCCTGGAAGGCCACCTGATCGGCTCCATCGAGGGCTTCCGCTTTACCCTCGCGCGCTCCGACGATGGCGACTCCAAGAACCTGCGCGCTGCCGCCAGCCAGGTGGTGGCGCCCGAGATCGCCAAGCGCGCCGAGCGCCTGAGCGGTTCGCCCAATGAGGAATTCGTTCTCGCCACCGACGGCACCGTGCGCTGGCGCGGCGAAGTCGTCGCCAATCTGGCCGAAGGCGACCAACTGCTGCGCCCGCGCCTGATCGTGCTGGCCGACGAGAGCCTCTCGGGCCCCGAGCTCGAGCGCGTGCAGGACCGGCTCGACCTCTGGCTGCGCCACACCATCAACACCCAGCTCGAATCCATCATGCAGCTGGCAGAGCCGGCCGATCTCGAGGGCAGCGCCCGCGGCATCGCCTTCCAGCTCTCCGAGCATCTTGGCCTCTTGCCCCGCACTGCCGTATCCGAGGACGTCAAGGCGCTCGACCAGGACGTGCGCGCCAAGATGCGCAAGCTCGGCGTCAAGTTCGGCGCCTACCACATTTATGTGCCGCTGAGCCTGAAGCCTGCCCCGCGTGAGCTGGCACTAATCCTCTGGGCTTTGAAGAATGGCGGCGTGCGCCAGCCCGGCGTCGCCGACCTGCCGCAGATCGTCCTCTCTGGCCGCACCAGCTTTCTGATCGACCCCGAGGTCAATCCCAAGCTCTATGAAGTCGCCGGCTTCAAGGTGGCCGGCAAGCGCGCCGTCCGCGTCGATATTCTCGAGCGCCTCGCCGACATCATCCGCCCGCTGATCGCGCTCGATCCCAAGCGGCACGAGGGCGATCTGCCCGCCGGCGCCGCCGAGGGTAACGGTTTCCGCGTCACCGTGGAAATGACCTCGCTGCTGGGCACTGCTGGCGAAGACTTTGCCTCGATCCTCACTTCTCTCGGTTATCGTGTCCGCCGCACCCCCAAGGTCGCGGCCCCCGCGCCGGTGGCTGAAGCAACGCCCGAAACCGCCGCCCAGGACGCCGTCGAAGGCACCGCCGCTCCCACTGAGGACGCGGCTGTCATCGCTGTGGCAACCACCGATCTCGGTGCCCCGGCGCCATCGGCCGAACCGGCTGCAGACGCTGCGGCTGATGCCGCGGCGCCGGCCGAGAAGGCCGAGCCCGAGTTCGACGAAATCTGGTTCCCGGGCGGTCGCCGTCCGGAAAACGCCCGGCCCGACAATAAGCGCCCGCGCTTTAGTCGCCCGGCCGCTGCAGCGCCCGCTGATGGTGCTGCCCCGGCCGAAGGCCAGGCTGAGCGCCCCAAGCGCTTCCCGCGTCCCGACCGCAAGGAAGGCGACGGCGCCCCCGGTCGCCCGCGCTTTGAAGGCCGCCGCCCCAGTGGCGATGGCAAGTTCGAGGGCAAGGGCGGCAAGCCCGGCGGCGGTGGCGGCAAGCGCTTCGACAAGCCCAAGGACGACTGGAAAGAGCATCGCCCGCGCGTTGAGCGCGAGACCAAGCTCGATCCCAATTCACCCTGGGCCGCGCTCGCTGCACTGCGGAACCCCAAGAGCGAATAAGTCCTGCAGATCGGCGGCCACCGGCCGTCGGCCTGCGGAATGTGAATGAACATTGCGCAGATTTCATCTGCTGGCCACGGTCCGGAAACGGTCGTGAGCCCATCTCTTTGCTCACATGACAAGGAGAAGCACGTGACACCGCACGACCATGACGATGACCATCACGATGGCGGCTTTACCGCGGACCTGCCGAAACTGCTCGGTCGGCGGCGCCTGCTGAGCCTGCTGGGCGGCCTCGGGCTCGTTTCGCTGTCGGGCCTTCCGGCTTACGCGCTCGACTGTGTGGCCCTGCCATGGGAAACTGCGGGCCCCTACCCAGCCGATGGCAGCAACGTGAAAGCCGGTCAGGTCGTCAACGCCCTGACCCAGGACGGCGTCATCCGCGAGGACCTGCGCACCTCCTTTGCAGGCATGACGCCGACGGCAGACGGCTTGCAGCTCGACCTCGAACTGACCCTGGTCAACGCCGATGGCTGCGCGCCGCTAGGCAACCACGCCATCTATCTCTGGCATTGCGACACCACCGGCCTCTATTCGCTCTACGACACGACGGACAGCAACTACCTGCGCGGCGTTGGGGTCTCCGATGCCGAGGGCAAGGTGCGGTTCACCACCATCTTCCCCGGTTGCTATGACGGCCGCTGGCCGCACTTCCACTTCGAGGTCTTTACCTCGGTGGACGCAGCCGTCAGCGGCGAGGCCTCGGTCCTCACCGCCCAGATCGCCGTTCCGGAGGCGGAAGCCGCAGCGGTCTATGCGGCCGACCCCCGCTATTCCAACGGCAGCACGAACCTGGGCAGGATCACAATCCCGACGGACATGGTGTTTGGCGACAATTCTGCGGAAGAGCTTGCCCAGCAGACCCTGGCGCTGACCGGCAATCCAACAAACGGCTACAAGGGTACGCTGACCATCCCGATCGACTTTGCCGCCGATCGCAGTGCCGCCGCGGCACCGCCCCGCTGACAGGGGGTTAGCCGGAACGCGCCTCCTTCGCTCTTCGATCTGGACTCGGCCGAGGCACACCAGCATTCTGTTCCGGTAGAGAGTCTTTGGCGGAGAGAACGGCATTGGAGAAGCAACGCCTCGACAAGTGGCTGTTCTTCTCACGTGCAGTGAAATCCCGGACTCTGGCGCAAAAGCTCATCGAAGCGGGTGTGGTTCGGGTCAACTCCGAACGCACCGACCGCTCCGACCACAAGGTCGGCGCCGGTGACGTTTTGACCATGACGATCCACGAACAGATCCGCGTCTGGCGCGTCCTCGATCCCGGCACACGCCGGGGCCCGGCCACCGAAGCCCAAAGCCTCTATGAAGATCTCTCACCGCCGCCTCTTCCCCGCACTGAAACCCCGCCGCTCTTCGGCAAGCGCGCCCCCGGCGCCGGTCGCCCCACCAAGAAAGACCGCCGCGACCTCGACCGCCTGCAGGGCGAGGACGAGGAGTAGACGCGTCACAGGTGACGGACTACATTGGTGGTAAGGAGTGCCAGCTATGCCGTCTGCCACCAACACCGCCAAGACCTCTGCAGAACGGATGCGCGACCATCGTCGCCGCATGCGGGAAAAGGGCTACGTCCAGAAGACCATCTGGGTACCCGACATGCGCAATGCGGAGGTGCGCGAGCGCTACGCCCATGCGGCCAAGACACTGGCCTCCCTGGGTTTGAGCGATGATGACGCGGCATGGTTGGCGCATTCAGAGGCCAATCTGAATCAGATCTGGGCCGAGGAGGACGGCGATCCCGAACCGCGGTGACATAGTCCTTGTGGCGCTGTCGGGCGACTACGGCAAGCCGCGCCCGGCAGTCGTTGTGCAGGAAGATGCCGCAGCCGGTCTCGCAACCATAGTCGTTTGCCCGATGACCAGCACGCAGCGCGCTGACCTGCCGGACTTCCGCATCGAGATCGCCCCAAACGATCGCAACGGACTCGAAGTGAAGAGTTACGTGATGATCGACAAGCCCTCGGTCCTGCTCAAGGAAAAGCTCGGGCGATCAATCGGTCGCCTTTCGGGAAGCGAAATGGCCGAGGTCTCCACCGCACTGGCCGTACTGCTCGGTCTGGTCTAGCCAAACCATCCCACCCTGCGCCCTCAACCGCAGTTGAGGTCAACCCCGCACAAACGGTGATCCCTCCATGCAGTCCGGCGGCTTGCAGCGCGTCGAAAAACCGTTTAGCACCGGTTTCAGCGGGCGCCTCCGGCCCGCGTCTTCCGATGTTCCGCCCAGGATCCCAACGGCCAGATGACCTATATCGTCACGGACAATTGCATTAAGTGCAAATACATGGATTGCGTCGAGGTCTGCCCCGTCGACTGCTTCTATGAAGGCGAGAACATGCT
>JACDQI010000096.1 GCA_015657675.1 Devosia sp. | reverse complement strand
TCTCTCCCCTTGAGGGAGAGAAAGCGAGACTTACGAGCGTCAGCGAGTTAGTCGCAGCAAGAGAGGGGTATGCCCTCAGCTACCACTTCCCCTCATCGCCAGCGCAATACGCCTCTTCCACCGAGGTTGACGCCCGGCCCAGCGCGGCGTTGCGGCGGGGGTAACGGCCGAAGCGCTTCAGCACGTCGTTATGAGCCAATTCGAACTTGAGCACTTCCTCGTCGCCCAGGCTCGTGAAAAGACGCAGCGCTTCCTGATGCACGAGAAGCGATTCCGAGTGCATGTAGGGCAGATAGAGAAACATGCGCTGCTGCTGGTCGAGCCCCGCATCGTGGCCGCCAGCAACTGCCTCCTGCGCCAGCGCGAGGGCCATCGGGTCCGAGGCAAAGGCACGCGCCGTGCTGCGGTGGATCTGCCGGGAGAACTGGTCGAGGACGATTATTTCGGCGAGCCGCCCCCTGGGGCTCGCCCGCCAGGTCCAGGCTTCGCCAGCGGCGACGGCGAGATGGGTCTCACCGAACCCAGCCGCAAGCTTGGCGTCGAACTCCGGGCCACCGCCGAACCACTGTTCCCGGCCATGTTCGACGAACCAGAAGCGCAGGACGTCGTCAGCGGTCTTCATCGTTGAGCTCCAGTTTGGCCAACCGGCGGCCTTTGTTCAGCGACCTTCACACTTCCTTGGCGCGGGCGGGTCAGTATGCGGGCCACAGCAGGAGTTATTGCATGCGACTGGTCAAACTCGAAGGCCATGACGGCCCGATCTGGATCAACCCCGAACACGTGGTGGCGGTGCGCAAAGCGCTCAAGGACACCAAGGTGGAAACGGTGTCCGGCATGCACATGGTCAAGGAAGCGCCCGAGGTGGTGGCACGCCTGCTCGGGGCGGATGAGTTGACCAAGGAGATCAATGCCAAAGCGGTGCTGACGTACGAGCCGGAGTGATGTTGGGAAGCATCGGCGACTGCATCCACCCCCTCCCCAACCCTCCCCACAAGGGGGAGGGTGTCCGCCGGTGAATGTGGCCCGATCCCGCCTGACCCACGGCCCTGCACCTCCCCCCTTGTGGGGGAGGTTGGGAGGGGGCGGAGAGCCGCCAGCCTTCTAGAGATTAATGATCGCCTTGATCAGCCCCTCGCGGTGGTGGGTCCAGTGCGGCATGTCCACCGGTACACGGTCAAAGCTGGTCGAATGGGTCGCCAGCTTGTCGGTCGGCACCAGACCCTTGCGGATCGAATCCATCACATGGTCGAAATCCTGCCGCGTGGCGTTGCGCGAGGCGCGGATGGTGAGTTCGCGGCGGTGCACTTCCGGGTCGGGCCAGACCAGGTCGCCCTTGATGACGCCAACCAGCGTGTAGCTGGCGCCGCTGCGGCAGTGGAACAGCGAGGCGTTCATGGCGCGGATCGAGCCGGTGGCGTCGAACACCGCATCAAAGCCGGAACGTTTCACCGCCTTGAAGGCATCGCCCTCGAGTTCATCGACACCGAAGGCAGCAAAGCCGAGGGCCCGCGTCGCCGCAAGCTTGTCGGGCGCGGCGTCGACCACGGTGACATCACCGCCGGCAATCTTGGCAAAGAACGCCACACCCAGCCCGATGGGACCGGAGCCGACGACCAGGGTGCGCGCACCTGACTTCAGCTCCGACCGCCGCACGGCGTGGGCACCGATGGCGAGGAACTCGACCATGGCGGCGTCGCGCAGGCTGATGCCGGTCGCCGGATAGAGATTGCCTGCCGGCATGACGATCTCTTCGGCCATACCGCCGTCGGAGTGGACGCCGATGACCTTGAGCGTCTCGCAGCAATTGGTCTTGCCCTCGAGGCAGGCCGGGCAGTGGCCGCAGTTGAGATAGGGGTTGATCACCACCGGATCGCCCGCGGCAAAGCCCGCGGCGCCATTGGCATCGACCACCGTGCCGGAGAGCTCATGGCCCATGATGCGAGGATATTCGAGGAAGGGGTGGGTGCCCTCGAAGATGTGATAGTCGGTGCCGCAGATGCCGATATGGCGGATGCGGACGCGCACCCAGCCGGGCTGGTTCTGCGGGGCAGGAATGTCGACCAGCGCCAGTTCGCCGGGCGCGGCACACGAGATAGCTTTCATACGAGGGACTCCCTTTGGCCGCATCATAGCGGCGGCCCCTGAGGAGAGAAGGCCACTTTCGTCGACATCCGTCCGGGCTTAAGAGAAACGCTGAAACAGGACCGATGCGATGAACTTTGCGAGCGACAACTGGGCCGGGGCAACCGAGGCGGTGATGGCGGCGGTCACCCGCCACAATGGTGGCTTTGCCCCCGGCTATGGCGGCGACCCGCTGACCAAGGCGGTGAACCAGCGCTTCGCCGAGATCTTCGAGCGCGAGGTCGAGGTGTTTTTCGTTGGCACCGGCACGGCGGCCAATGCGCTCTCCATGGCTGCAGCCGGACGGCCGGGCGGGCTGGTGTTCGCCAGCACCGAGGCGCATCTGCAGAACGACGAGTTCGGGGCGACCGAGTTCTATACCGGCGGCATGAAGATCGTGCCGGTGCGCAGCGACGCGGGGCTGATGGATGCGGCGGCGCTCAGCGCCTCGATTGTGCGCTATGGCGGCCGGTTCGGGCTGCCGACCGTGCTGTCGCTGACCAATGCCACCGAGTGCGGCACGGTCTATGAGCCGGCAGCGGTTGCGGAGCTGACAGCGGTCGGCAAGAGCCACGGCCTCGTCTGTCACATGGATGGCGCACGGTTCGCCAATGGTGTGGCGGCGCTCGGCGTTTCGCCGGCCGAGGTCACCTGGAAGGCCGGCATCGATATCCTCTCCTTCGGCGGCACCAAGAATGGCTGCATGGCGGCCGAGGCGATCGTGGTGTTCGAGCCCGGTCGCTTCCCCAACCTCACGGCGCTGCGGCAGCGGGCCGGGCATACGCAGAGCAAGGCGCGCTTCATCGCGGCGCAGTTCGAGGGCTATTTCGAGAATGGCGGCTGGCTGCAGACGGCCCGGCACGCCAATGCCATGGCGGCGCGCTTGACCGCAGGCCTCAGCGGCAAGGTGCGGCTCGGCTGGCAGAGCACCGCCAACGAGGTGTTCCCGGTGCTGCCCAAGGCCACCATCGCGCGCCTGAGGGACGCCGGGGCGAGGTTTTACGAATGGCCGGCGGAAGGACTCGGGTTGGATGAGGACCTGATCCGGCTGGTCACCAGCTTTGCCACGAGTGGGGATGAAGTGGAGCGGTTTCTGGCGCTGGTATGAGGATGACATCTCTCCGGTGGGGCCTCTCACCCATCCCCACCCGCCGTCATCCTCGCGCTTGACGCGAGGATTCAG
>JACDQI010000095.1 GCA_015657675.1 Devosia sp. | reverse complement strand
CGGCCGCGTACGGTACCCAGCCAGTTCACGTTGCTCTGGAAAGTGACGCCGGCGCCGTTCGAGCGCGAGCCGTTGAGGTTGGCCCAGCTCAGATCGGCTTCGATGCCGAGGATCACGCTGTCGAACTGCGCGTTGTAGCCAACAGTACCACCAATCATGCCGCCCGAGATCGAGGGGTCAGCCGCGACGATGGCGCCGACATCGGTGTAGTCGACAGTCCCCGAACCAAGCCCGCCCACGATACCGGCATAGAAGCCATCCCAGTCGCCGGCAGCAACCGGGGCTGCAGCGACCATCGGCTGTTCGACGATCAGGTCGGCGGCTGCGGCCGCTCCGGTCGCGGCCAGCAGTGCGATGGCCGAAGTGAGAAGAAGACGCTTCATGAGATGCCCCTCAGGGTTGTTTGGCGTGTGCACGATCCACAGGCCTCGCCCCCTCAGCGCGCCTGTAGCTGTCACGAAACTATGAGGGAGTGCGGCCGGGCACCAAGTCATGCCGTCTCAGCGATGGATCAGCGCGTCTCAAGTCCACCGTCGGCCGGCCACTGATGCAAATCTGCCGCAGCCGTCTCAGCTCTGACGGCGGCGCGGCACATCGGTGGGGGACATGCCGAAGCGGCGACGGAACTGGCGCGACAGGTTCGCCGTATCGAGAATGCCGCAGGCCAGCGCCAGATCGGCCACCGGCACCCGCGCATCCGCCGATTCCAGCGCCCGGCGCAGTCGGTCGAGCCGCAGGTCGCGGATGGTCTCGGCGACACCGACGCCGCTGGCCGCGAAGGCCCGATAGAGCGTCGCGCGCGAAATCCCGAGCGCTCGCGCCAGATGGTCGGCCGAGAGCGCCGGATTGGCGAGCCGCGTCTCGATCAGCCGAATCGCCGCGCGGAACAGCGCCGACTCGCTGCCCTCCTCCGTCGAGCTGGCGAGTGCCAGTAGCGCCGACTGTCGGGCCTGATAAAGCAGCAGTGCGCGTCCCTCGGCATCGACCTTGGTCATGTGCCGCGCTGTCAGTTCGAACTGGTCGCGCAGCAGTGAGAGTACCGGCGATCGCCTGAGGCTCTCGTGCAGGTCATCGCCCTCCGGATCGCGCCCCAGCGCCGTCCGCAGTTCGGAGCGGCGGATCACCAGATACATGGCCTCGTGCTCGGTCCATTCCACCCGGCTCGTCTGCCGCCCGTCATAGACAAAGAACGCCCCAGCATCGGCCCGATAGTGCCCGTGCGCGGTGCTGGCGCGACGGCTGCCCTGCAGCACCAGTCCGATGCTGATGCCGTCGAGCCCATCGGCCTCGATATGCTGCTTGTCGCGCTCGCCGGATACAGCGCTTGAGCGCGTGTGGAAGAAGTCCGCGCCTTCCCAGGTGAGGCCCGCCGCGCTGGCGCGAAAGCCGTCATCAGACTCGGGCGGCGCCTTGTCGGCAGCAAAGTCATTGAAGGCAATCTCGCGCCAGAAGTCGTATGCCTCGTGTGGTCTCACATAGTCGGTGCCGACCGTCACCAATGCCGGAGATTCGGGCCAGCCATGCTGGCCCAGACTCCAGCGCCCCAGCTCCGGCCGCCAACTCCACTCGCGCATTTCCGACCCTTTTGGCAGCAAGTTATTGTGTGCAATCCTGCCTCTAGAAAAACCACGGGGCATGCGACTTGGCAATTCACACCGATGGCACGAGCGCCCGACGCGGCTCGTTTGCCGCCCTCCTCGCCACCCAGGCACTTTCCGCTTTCAGCCAGAATGCGCTGCGCGCCGGCCTGCTTGCCCTCGCCACCTTCAAAGGTCTCTCGGCCTTCGGCTGGTCGGTGGAAACCGTTATTGGTCTTTCCACAATTCTCGTCACCCTGCCCTACTTCGTCCTCTCCATCGCAGCAGGCCGCATTGCCGACACCCGCCCGCGGGCGCAGCTGATCCGCCAGATCAAAGCGGGCGATATCGTCTCGTACCTCGTCGCCGCCTATGGCCTTCTGACCATGAGCCTGCCGGTCCTGCTTGGGGCCCTGCTCCTCACCTCGATCGCCAGCACGCTGCTCGGCCCCGCCAAGTTCGGAATCCTGCCCGACCTCATCGGACCGGAACGACTGATGCGCGCCAATGCCTGGATGAGCGCCAGCAATACCCTCGCCATCCTCCTCGGCCTGATCGCCGGCAGCCTGCTGATGGACGCACCGCTGGTGCTGGCCGCGCTGGGTATCGGTCTCGCCGCGCTCGGATTTGCGACGAGCCTTGCCATCCGACCGGTGGCCGAGGCGCCCGCCCCGGCCGATGGCGGATCACTCCTGGCCGATCATCTTGAGATCTTCACCCGGCTCCGCCAAACGCCCGGCGCCATCCTGCCGATCCTCGGCCTCAGCTGGTTCTGGATCCAGGGCGCGCTCAACACCACAATCTTTCCGGTGATCGTTTCGCACATTGCCGATATCCCGACCGACAGCCTGACGCTGCTCTTCATCATCACCACTGTTGGTGTGGCGCTCGGCGCCCTTGCCGCCCGCCGCCTCCGCCTCGGCGCCGCGCCGCGCTGGCTGGCGCTGGTGTTCCTCGCCATCGTCACGCTGCCGGCGCTCGACATCCTCTCTGCCCTGCCCCTCGCCGGCACGGCGGGTCTCGTGCGGCTGGGCGTCGACGTCTTCCTGATCTCCATCGGCACCGGTTTCTACGTCGTGCCGCTGATCACCGCGCTGCAGCTCCTTGCCGCCCCCACCCGACGCGCCCGGCTGATCGGCATCAATCACGCCGCCAATGGCCTCGCCATGATGGCGGCCGGCGTCCTCGTCGTGCAGCTGGGGAGCATCGGCCTCTCGGTCGAGCAGGCTTTTGTCGCTGCCGGCGTGGTCAGCGGCGTTGTCGGCGCCTGGTCGCTGCTCCGCACGCCCGCACCGCTGCCGCATTCCGCGCAGGCTGCCTAGCCGGCCAGTTCCGCACTGATCGCCATCGCTGCCGCCGCCAGCAGCTCTGCCGAGCCGCGCGCAAAGCCTGCCGGCTGACCATAGTAGCGATGCGCTTCCATCACCTCGTAACCGCCCTCGGGATAGGCCTCGGCCGACGGGATATAGCCGGGCACCCCATCGCTCAGGCTCACCACGAAGGGGGGCGGTGCGCCCGCCAGCGCCGCGCGAACCTGCAGCGCGGTGTTGGAAAAGATCTCGCCAGGCAGGAACACTAGCGGCAGTCCGCCCCAGTTGAAACCGGTGACGCGACCCGCCCATCGCGTCAGTGGCTCGCGCGCCGTCGTCCGCGCCCAATTGGCCCAGTGGCGATAGAGCACGCCCCACGCCACATCAGCGGCAGCCGCGGCGGCATCCCACTGCGCCGCAAGTCCATCGAGGTCGGTCTCGGTCTGCTCGAACGCGAGCTTCACCGCCCGCGAGCGCGCGCCGACACCTCCCTGCATCGGCGTGAGCTCTGCCCCAAGCACCGACGCCGCCAACCGGCCACCAAGCCGCTCGGCCTCATCGAAAGTGCGATCCGGCGGCGTCTCCGTGCTGATCGACGACGCAGCCGAGTGCCCCGTACTGACATCACCCATGCAGCCCGGCAAGAACAACGCCACTGCCCCCGGATGCGCCGCCTCGACCGTAACCCGCGCAAAGTGCGGATAGTCGCCGGTGTAGAGCCGGTTGCCCGCTCCCAGCACCACCGGATGCACCCCATGCGCAAAGGCAATGCAGAGCGGCGCGCCCGCCAGCGTCTCGACCCGCAGCACCGGCACATTCGGATCGATCGGGCCACCCTCGGCGCGACGATTGAACCCGATCCCCGGATTCGCCCCATTGCCGCTCAGCAGCCGCGCCGGCTGCCGCGCCTCGGCCGCCCGCCGGATCGCTTCGACGCACCCATCCTCGAGCTGCTTCAGGAACGCCGGATCGGCATCCCCGCCGCCGCGTCCCGGCGCCGGCAATGGTGCGCCATGGGTGTGCGTGCCGATCACCACCACATGGTCGTCCGCAAAGCCGGATCGCCGCCGGATGGCCGCACAGGTCTCCTCGTGAAAGCCCAGCACATCGGCAACCACAATCGCCGTGTCGCCCACCACCAAGGCCCGCGCAGTCAGCGCATCATGCGTGCCAATCGCCGGCTCCGTCCGCGCTGCATAACCGCACATCATGAGGCCGGGCGGCGGGGTGATGTCGACAACCGCAACACCGGCGGAAACGGGAGGAAAGCTTCGGTTCATCAGGCATTTGTACCGGCCCTTGAGCCTAGCGCGCAAGCCAGGCCGTTCTTGGTGGAAACGCCACGCCGCTTGCCGAAGCAGACCCGGCTCGCCTACGGTCGAAGCAACTCTGGAGACCTCTATGCTCAAGCCAATTCTGACGCTGCTTGCCCTCGCCCTGCCCAGCGTCGCCCTGGCCGAGGACTGGGCCTATGAAGGCGGCGACGTGCCGATTGCCTATGTCGACAATGCCAAGGCGCAGTTCCAGTTCGCCTGTCGGGGCGGCGATCTGACCGTGGGCTTCTGGGTCCGCGCGCCGCACAAGCAGGTGGCCGGCGCCAGCACTATGAGCATGGCGATCACCCCTGATCCGGCCGAGGGCGCCAAGGTCTCCGCCGATGCCGGCAGCCGCTTTGCGCAGGATATGCCGCTCATCCACAGCGACGGCGCGTCGATGATCGTTCGCGGCCCGGTGGCGCGGCAATGGGCCAGCATCGCCCAACGCGCCCGCACCACCATCCAGCTCTCCTACGTCCGCACCGGCAAGTCCGGCGGCCTGGACGTGTTCGACTCCAACAGCTTCGGCGCCGGCGGTTCTTCCGCCGCGATCAAGCAGGTTCTGGACAAGTGCGGCTGAGGATCAGCCAGGGCCGCGACGAAGATACCCCGCACCGTGGCGGACGGTGCGGGGTGGCAGTTCGGCGATCTTGAGGCCGCCTATGCTTTCGCGGGAGAGCCCGATCAGAGGCGTTTGAAGCTCATCGACTGGCAGAACATGCCCTTGCAGCCCGAGAGCTTCATGGCGTCGCTGCTCACCAGGGTGACGTTGCCCTCGTAGGTATCGCCCTGATATCGCACGGCGCCCTGCCACTTGTTCTCGGCGGTGGGGGTAGCGCCCTTGACGACATAGGCGCCGAGCAGCTGCAGGTTTTCTGGCGTCTTGGCGTCGTCGCGCAGCCAGGTCAGCTTGGCGCAAAGCTGGGTGCCGTCGCCGCAATAGGTGACCTTGTAACGGCTCTCGCCGCTGGTCGATTGCCAGGTACCGGTGGGGTCGGCCGCTAGGGCGGCGACCGGTGCCGTGGCGAGGCCTATGGCGATGAGAGCGGCGGAAAGAGTACGGGGGAACGTCATTGGCGTCTCCGGATCGGGTCGGATTGATGGGGTGTTGACCCTCTGGTACGCGCACCGCCTGAATAAATTCTAACGCCGCCGTTCATCTCCGGTTCAGGAACCCGGCGGGTTTGCGGCGCTCAAATGTCAGTCCTGCTGACTATTTCCTGAACGCCCCGCTCAGCATCGATTCAGCCTGCCTTATTTGGCGGCGGAAAATTGCTGGCAGCGGGGAAAGATTTCCGGATCACAAAACCGTCAGGGGCCCAGATACCCCACTAGGCCACATTCCTCACGGGCTCGGCCTGAACAAAGCGCGCCTCTCCGCTCAGTGCCTCGGCGGCCATCGGATGACTCAGCAGATACCCCTGCACGCTGTCGCAGCCCACGGACTTGAGGAAATCCAGCTGGTCCTGCCGCTCGATTCCCTCGGCAACGGTGACATGTCCCATGCGGTGGGCGAGGTGAATGAGAGACTCGATCACCACTTCGCAGCGGGGAAACACGCCGATATCGTCGACCAGCGACTTGTCGATCTTGAGCACGTCGAAGGGCAGGTTCACCAATTGCGTCAGGTTCGAATAACCCATGCCGAAATCATCGATGGCGAGCCGCACGCCGATCTCACGCAGACGCTCCAGCTTTGGCGCTGCCTCGGCATAGTTGCCCATGGCCGCTTGCTCGGTAATTTCGATCTCGAAGAGGCTGGGGTCGATCCGGTTGGTCTCGAGCAGCATCTTGATCCGTTCGACAAGAAGCGGATTGCGGAACTGCGAGGGCGAGATATTGACGGCCACTGGCAGCTTTTGTCCGGCCCTCTCCCAGCTCTTGAGTTGCGCGACCACCTTTTTCATGACGAGGCCGCCGAGCTCGCACATCTGGCCGTTCTTTTCGACGATCTCGAGGAACTGGCCGGGGGACAGCAGCCCGCGTCTGGGGTGCTGCCAGCGCACGAGTGCCTCATAGCCGGTGACCGCCAGGGTCTTGGTGTCATATTTCGGCTGGTAGTGCACAACGAACTGGTCGGCCTCGATCGCCGTCCGCAGTTCGACCTCGAGGCGCTGGCGTTCAACGAGCCGCTCGCGGATCTCGGCGTCGAAAAACACTGCCTGTCCGCGCCCGCGTTCCTTGGCCGCATACATCGCCATATCGGCGTCGATCAGGATGTTGGAAGCCGTCTGGGCATCCAGCGGCGCGCGCGCAATGCCAATGCTCGCGCCAACGTGGGCGAGGTCGGTACCGATGTTGAAGGGGCGCGCAAGCGCAGCCTGGATACGATCGCAGACCTTGAGGATCTGCGCCTCATCGGTCACTCCGGGGAGCACGACGATGAACTCATCACCGGCAAAGCGACTGAACACGATCTCCTCGGGTGGACGATCGCAGAGTTCCCCGTAGGCCGTCGTGCAGTCGTCCACCGAGTTGCGGTCGCGCTGGAGTCCTTCTTCGACAATGCGCAGCGACACCTGGCGCAGCAGTTCGTCGCCGGCGTCATGGCCGAGCGTATCGTTGATGGCCTTGAAGCCGTCGAGGTCGATGAACATGACCGCAAGCGGCATCGGGGCGTGGCCTTCGAGCGCCTTGGTAAGCACGTGCTGCACGACCGTTCGGTTGGTAAATCCGGTCACCGAGTCATGATAGGCCAGCACGTTCATGCGCAGGATGTTAGAGTTCAGGCGTCCCACCATCTTGCGGAAGCTGTCGGCCAGGCCGCCAACCTCGCACTTGCAGTCCACCTCGACTGGCCGGTCGACGTCCCCGGCCACGATGGCGTCGGCGCTGACCTTGAGGGCGCGGATGTCGCCGATCAGCTTGCCTGCCAGGTAGTAGGTGAGGACCGCGGGTCCAGCGACCACGCAAACCAGGCCCAAGACCGCCACGAGTGTAAGCGGACCGCCAAACATGTGCAGCGGATCAAGGAACAGGACCGTGAGAGCGCCAACTGAACATGACGCCGCGACCAGGACCGTGAATCTCGTCCGGATGCTGTTCATTCCGCGGCCATACATGCTTGTCCTCCTGGACGGTGCGCTCACAAATTGTTGAGCGTAAGAGCCAGTAGTGGACTTGAGCACTTTCAGTGCCATTAAGGGAAAAGCTGAACAGTTACTTAAATTGCGTCCGCTGACGCTTTGTGAGCCGCATTTTCTCAGGCGGGACCTCTCTTCCTCGAGCGAGGGAGAGAAAGCGAGACATACGAGCGCCAGCGAGTTAGTCGCAGCAAGAGAGGGGTTTGGCACCGCCGCCCCTAAATCTCCTCCGGCGGCTCCCAGTCGGGCCAGTCCGCCAGATGGTTTTCCCACTCACCCGGCGCGACCTTTTCCTCATTGATGGTGCGGCCGCGCACGGAAACGCCCACCGACACCACCGTTTCCGGGTCGCCCGAGACCAGCGGATGCCACCAGGCGAGGCCCTTGCCCTCGGCAATCCGACGGTAGGCGCAGGTTTTCGGGATCCAGGCGATGGTCCGGACATTTTCCGGCGTCAGCTTGATGCAGTCGGGCACGCGGGCCAGTCGGTTGGGGTAGTCGCTGCATTTGCAGCTCTCGCCATCGAGCAGCTTGCAGTGCACGTCCGAGGTATAGATATCGCCGGTTTCCTCGTCCTCGAGCTTCATCAGGCAGCAGCGGCCGCAGCCGTCGCAGAGCGCTTCCCACTCGGGGACCGTCATTTCTTCGAGTGTCTTTTCGTCCCAGAATGCCAAGAGCAAGCCTTTCGATGTCGCTTTGGGCTTGCAGCAAAGCGAACTCAATCATAATCCAGCGATGGACTTGCACCCTCAACGCGAATTGGGGAAGACTCCGCAAGCGTCCCCGGAGAGTTCTGTGCAGGATCCCTTCTATCACAAACAGAAGCGCAAGAAGAAAGCCCGCATGCTCGATGCGGACGCGTGGCTGGATTCGTTCCTCTATGAATTCTGGCAGTCGGTGGGCCGCGGCTACACCCGCGTGCAGGATTTCTTCTCGATCTTCCATGTGTCCGGGATCAAGCGGTTCTTCGTCGAGATCATCTCCGACGGGCTGAGCTTTGCCGCCATCGGCGCGGTGCTGGTCACGGCACTGGCTCTGCCGGCGTTCGATTCCACCGCCTCGGGCAAGTTCAACAAGGCCGAGGACTATTCGGTCCTTTTCCTCGACAGGTACGGCAACGAGATCGGCCGGCGCGGCATCCGTTCGGACGATTCCTATCCTCTCGACAAGCTGCCCGATGTCTTCGTCAAGGCGACCCTCGCCACCGAGGACCAACACTTTTACCGGCATTTCGGCATCGACGTCTTCGGTACGCTGCGCGCCCTGCTCTCCAATGCGCAGGGCGATGGCGGGCTGCAGGGCGGCTCCTCGATCACCCAGCAGCTGGCCAAGAACCTGTTCCTTACCAACGAGCGCACGCTCGAACGCAAGATCCGGGAAGCCTTCCTCTCGATCTGGCTGGAGTGGCACTACACCAAGGACGATATCCTCAAGCTCTATTTCGACCGCGCCTATATGGGCGGCGGCAATTTTGGCGCCGCTGCGGCGTCCGAATACTATTTCGGCAAACCCATCACCGACGTCACCCTCGCCGAATCGGCGATGCTGGCGGGCCTGTTCAAGGCGCCCACCAAATATGCGCCGCATGTCGATCTGGCCGCCGCGCGCGGCCGCGCCAACGTGGTGCTGTCGCGCATGGTCGATGCCGGGTTCCTGACCGAGGGCCAGGTCACCGCCGCGCGCCGCAACCCGGCGACGCCGATCGACCGCTCCGCCGAACTCAACTCGCCGAACTACTTCCTCGATTATGCCTTCGAGGAAACCAGAAAGATCATCGAGGTCAGCGACACCACCTCCAACAGCTTTGTGGTGCGCACCACCATCGATCCGGTGCTGCAGTCCTATGCGGACGACGCGGTCACCTCGGTGGTCCGCGAACAGGGCGATGCCTACAATGTGCATCAGGCCGCCATGGTGGTCACCGACACCCAGGGCGCGATCAGGGCGATGGTCGGTGGGGTGGACTACGGCAAGAGCCAGTTCAACCGCGCCATCGTGCCCAACCGCCAGCCCGGCTCGGCGTTCAAGCTCTTCGACTATGCCGTCGCCTTCGAGATGATCCCGGAATATGACCCGGACACGGTGGTCAGCGGCGCCACCCAGTGCATCGGCAACTGGTGCCCGCGCAACTATTCGGGCAATTCGGTCGGCCGCATCAGCCTGATCTCGGCCTTCCAGCAGTCGATCAACACCGTGCCGGTCAACCTCTCGATCAAGACCGGGCGGCAGCCGATTGCCGATTTCGCCAAAAAGATCGGCCTCACCAATGAATTCGAGGTGACGCGCTCGCTGGCGCTCGGCGCCGCGTCCGTCAGCGTCATCGACATGACCTCGTCCTACGCGGCGTTCGCCAGCGGCGGCTACAAGACGCCGGCCTATGGCATTACCCGCGTCCGCACGCTCTCGGGCGAGCAGATCTTCGAAGTCGACCCCGACGCGCCGCGCGAACGGGTGGTGAGCGAACGGACAGTCAATTACATGAACCGGATGCTCCGCGCCGTGGTTGAACACGGCACCGGCAGGCGCGCGCAGATCGAGGGCGTCCCCACCGTCGGCAAGACCGGCACGACGTCGTCCTATCGCGATGCCTGGTTCTGCGGCTTTACCGGCAACTATGTTGCGTCGGTCTGGTTCGGCAATGACGACTATCAGGTGACAAAGGACCTGACCGGCGGCACGTTGCCGACCATCGCCTGGCAGAAGTTCATGGCCTATGCCCACACCAATACCGAGATAAAGCCCGTCATCGGTGTCGATTTCACCCCGACCCCGTTCGTGGTGACAACGGCCGATGGTGCTCCGGTGGTCGAGCAGCAGGTGGAACGGCCGCCGAGCTTGCAGCCCGCGGCAGCCAAGAAACTCCTCGATCTGGCGGACCGCCTGGCGGCCACGCTCAAGCAGGCCCGGCCGCCCGCCACTGCCGCGCTCGATGTCACGCCCGCCAACAAGGCCCTCTAATCCTTGCGCTTTGTCACCAACCTGCTGCTGATGATCGGGGTGGCGCTCGCCTTCGGGTTCGGGCTGAGCTGGTTCGCGCTCTCCGATGGCCGGTTCTTCGGCTCGACCCAGATCGGTCCCTGGACCATCTGGCGCGAGGCCGGCGCGCCGCAGCCCGACCCCTATTCCCGCGCCTATGTCTCGCGCACCGGTGCACTGCAACTGGGCATCAGCGAAGGCCTGCAGTTCACCGCGAGCATAGACAGTGACGGCCGGCCGCTCGATCGCGCCTGCCGCTATCGCATCGACGGCACGACGCCCGTCGCCACCTTCTGGACGCTCACCGCCGTCGACCCCGATGGCCGCCTGATCACCCGGCCGGACGGCCCGACATCGCTCTCCAGCCGGCGTATTGCCCGCGCCAATGACGGCGCCATGGAGCTCTATGTCAGCCGCACGCTGGCGCCCCGCAACTGGCTCGAGATTACCGGGGACGGCGCCTTCGTCCTGGCGCTCAATCTTTACGACACGTCCTCGTTCGGTGGCTCCAGCACGGGTGTTCCCACCCTGCCGGCGATCATCCGCGAGGCCTGCGCATGATCCGCACGCTGCTCTGGGGGATCGCCGGGCTGGTGCTGGGCGGGATCATCCACATCATGGTGATCCTGGCGCTGCCGGTGCTGACCGGCGGCGGCGTCTGGGCACAGATGACGGCGCTCGGGGCGCTCAACAAACCGGTCATCCTGCCGGCGGTGCAGTCGGGTGCTCCCAATCCGCTGCACCTCGATCCAGAACTCGCCTATGCGGTCTGCCAGATCGATCTGCGCGCTGGCCCTGGCGTCGTCGCCGGCACCCTGCCGCAGGCATTCTGGTCGATTGCCGTCTACAACAAGGCCGGCATCGCGCTCTATTCCACCACCAACCGCGACGGCATCGGCCAGACGGTTGACCTGGGGATTTTCAACACGGCGCAGACCCGGCTACTCGCCGAGCAGAAGCTCGATGTCGCCGAAGGCCTGCTGATCGTGGAGAGCCCGGCTGATGACGTCGTCGTCGTCGTCCGCCTCGAGCCGCCGCACGCCGCCATGCGGGCCCGCTATGAAGCCGAGCTCAAGGCCCTGACCTGCGGCAACATCCCGAGCTAGTTCCCCGTACTGTCATTGTGTCTTCGTCGCCGAGGGGAAAGAGGATAGTTACCCCATCCCCGGTGTCATCCCTGCGAAAGCAGGGATCCACCTCTCCCCGCGCGCCAGCCGATAGGTGGACCCCAGCTTTCGCTGGGGTGACACCGGTGGGTTGGTCCGCAAATCGGAACTACTTCCAATACAGCAAAGTGGAAAACTACTTCCGATACACCTGACCGTCGCCGGTGAGCACCCGGCTCGGCAGTGGCGTCTGGCCGCCCTGCCCGGCGTAGGAATGATCGCTGCAGAAGTCGCCGCGCTCGCCCTTTTCCACCCAGGTCAGCATTTGGCTCAGCAGCCCGTCGATGCGCACCGCATCCTGATGCGGCGTTTCCACCAGCAGGTGCTCGAGCGCGTAATTGTAAGACGCGTAGCGGTAACGGATGGCGCGGACGAACCAGGCGATCTTTTCGTCGTTCTCGGCCTTGCGATCAACCTGCTCCTGCCGCATCGCCGGCTCGAGCCCGGTGATCTCGCTGGCGGCGACAGCGCGCTGCCGGTCGACATCGATCACCGCGCAGATCGAGGCGAAGGTCGGCTGCATCATGTCGATATCGATCGAGAGATGGTCGGCCATGGTGTTGTAGCGGACGCGCGAGGAGGCATAGGCCTCGCTGGAGATCAGCTTGTAGTAGCGATCAATCTGAAAATGCTGGTCTGTGGTGCCGATGCGGGTGCGCTGGAACTCGACGGAGACGTTGAACGACCAGTCCTTGGCATGCGCCGCCGTCAGATAGCGCCAGACGCGATCATGCATCTCGCGTTCCTGGTCGGTCTGGTTGAAGGTCGAGACCGGCTTCTTGTCGAGATATTCGGTCTTGAGCCTGCCCGCTGCCGGCATGATCTCGTCATGCAGCACGCTGTCGCTGGCGCGGCCGAAATCGCCGGTCGGCCGCGTCATGCAGCCTGCCGTCAGCAGCAGCAGGCCAATCCCTGCTACCGCGCGAAGCACGTTACCGCTTCGCTCAACCACGTTTGCGCTTCTGCCGTGCCGAATTGTTCAAAGGCTTCCCGGGCACCGGCGTTCCGTCGCGCTCGTAGCGCACGCCGGTAAACAGGAAGATTTGAGCGTTGCCCTTGACCAGGGGCCTCGCCTTCGGATGGCGTCCACGCTTGTCGAACTGGACCAGCTTACCCAAGACCCGACTCCGTTTTGACGGTGCACCATTGCGCGCATCAAGCCGGAGCGACGCAGTCTCCGACGGTCCCATTAAGGGTTCGTCAAGGTTAACAGTTCGCTAACGATTTGAGGAAATAGTGGGGCTGCGTGGTTAGCGCCCGAATCTCGGGCTTTCAGGGCAGATTATGATCGGTTTCCAACCCTACGAGACATTCCAGCTCCTTATCGAGACTGGGGGTATCGACCGCACTAACACTCTTCTGGTGGCCGCCTGCGACGCCTTTTCCCGGCGCGGCACCCCCACCCATGCCGAAATGGAACAGTTTGCGGCGCTGGCACAGCGCCTCTTCCCCACCGCGGCGCCCTCGGCCCGCGCAAAAGCCGCGGCAACACTGGGCCGGTCCGAAGCACTCTCTCCCGAGCTCGAAGACCTGGTCATCGCCCATCTGGGCGAAGACCTTCCAGATTTCCTCGTTGCCGCGCCCAGATTGTCCGAACAGACGATGCTCAAGCTCGTCGCGGCCAATGACGTGCCGACCGCCGCCGCGCTGGCCCGGCGCAGCGACCTGACCAATGTGGTCCTCGCCAAGCTCTTCCAGCTCAACAGCCGCAAGGTCTACCGGGCGCTCGCCACCAATACGGCGATCGTGCCGCGCGGTGCTTTCCTCTCCGCCCTCGCCCGCTCGGCGCAGATGGATCACCAGGTCGCCTGGTCGCTGGCGGCCCGCGAGGACTTTGACTGCGCCCTGCTCGCCCCCGCCTTCTTTGATCTCAACGAGCCCGACCGCATCAAGGTCATCAACGCCTTCGCCAATCGCGCCACGCCCGCCGCGCCGATCAAGAAGACGCTGGAACAGCTCTCGGTGGCGACGCCCGAGCTCACCAAAGCGCTGATGAAGCTCTTTTCCGAGAACCGCCGGCCGGAGGTCACCAAACTCCTCCACCAGATCACCGGTCTCGATGAAGTCCGCTGCGGCCAGATCGCCCACGACACCAGCGGCGCGGCCCTCTTCGTGGTGCTGCGCGCCTTCGGCTGCAACGAGTATGACGGCCTCAAGGTGCTCATCCACGCCACCAGCCATGACGAAGACCGCTCCAAGGCGCTGGCGCAGTTCTCCACCATGTTCCAGACGGTCAGCGTCGACGCCACGGCGTTCCTGATGAGCGCCTGGCGCGGCGAGGTGAACCTGCTCGATCTCTCCAAGCCCGAGTACAAGCCCTTCACCCAGGAAAGCCGCCGCACGCCGCCGCCGCAAAAGCGCGAGCGCGATCCGGTGGTCGACCAGGCGATCGAAGCCCTCGCCCGCATCGGCATCCGTCAGGCGAGCTAACCCCGCGCCAACTCCAGCCCGGGATCTCCGCCGCGCATCTCGAGCGAGATCACCCAGAAATCGGGATCGAAGTCTGCTTCGCGCGCGATGCGTTCGCTGACTTTCTTCGGCTCGACCTTGTCGAAGCGGATCTGGAACAGCCGGTCGGCGCGCTGCGCGTCGTCGACGGAAACCGGCGCCGGCACATAGAGTGTTGACGTGCCGTTCAAGTGATCGAGCTCGACGAAGACCTGCCCGGCGATCGGATCGCCGCGGCGTGAGACCACGCACATATGGCCAAGGTCGTTATGCCGCCGCACGAAGGCGGCAGCCCAGAGGTCGGTTCGCAGCATGAAAGCTGCCTATAGCGTCGCGCCGGCGTTCACAAGCAGGTCGGGCAGTTCCGGCGTGATCCGGCCGGTGCGCTCGTAGTTGTAGAAGGTCTCGAAGGTGCGGATCGCCTTGGCGGTCGCCTCGCCGGCAACGCCGTCGATCGGGCCGTGCAGGAAGCCAAGGCTGGCGAGGCCACGCTGCACCCGCGCCACGATCACCGGATCGGTGACCGAGAAGGGCGGCATCAGGTCTTCGACCTTGGCGTCGGTGTCGAGCACCGGCACTTCCTTGGGCGCCATGGCCAGTTCGGTCTGGGCCGTCGCCTGCGGCGCGACCACAGGCGTTGCCGCAACGCTGGCCGTCACCTGCGGGTCGGTCGCGGGCACCATGGTGCCGGTCGAGGCCACCCGCAATGGCTCCGCCGCCACCGGAGTGGCCTGCGGCTCAGGCACGACCTTTTTGGCCGGCGTGGTCATCGCCAGCGACTGCACGCCATTGATGATGGTGTCGATGGCGTCGCCGGCCGTATCGGCCGCAATGTTCATTGCTTCCTGCGGCGTCTCCGGCAACTCGCGGGTCAGTACCCTGGTCTCGGCCACCGGCTGGACTTCGCGCACCGTCACCGTCTGCAACGGCTCGGGCGCCGGGAGCGGCGTGGGTTCAGCGGCCGGCTCGGCGACGGGCTGCGGCACGACCTTGGGCAACGTCAGCGTCTGCGCCTTGGGCAGCGCGTCGGTCGCTGGCAGCGGCTCTGGCGCCGGGAGCACCTTGGGCTCGGGCTTGGCGGCGAGCATGGGCGCTGCCAGCACTGCCGTGATGATCTCAGGGGTCAGCTGGCCGGTGGACTTCATCCCTGCCTGCTTTTCGAAAGCCCTGATGGCGCCCGCGGTCTGCGGACCGTAGTAGCCGTCCACAGTGCCGGAAAAGAGCTTCATCGCCTCGAGCTTGCGCTGCAGCTCGAACACTTCGGTGTTGCCGATCGGCTTGCTCTGGGTCGCGGCGGCGGGCTTGGTTTCCACCTTGGGCGTGGCGATCTTGGGCAGCGCTGCGACGGCTGGTTTCTTGGTCGGTCGGGCGGCAGGTACAACCGGCGCGATGGTCGGATCGACCTTGCCGGGGGTCTGCACCACGTCGCCGAACAGCGGCGCTGGGTGGGGGCTATGCTGGAAATAGAGCGCGTTGCTGGTTGCGACCAGACTCAGCGTCACCATCGCGGCAATCCCGGTCGAGGCCAGCGGGGCGCGCAGATAGTGCGTCAGGGTCCATGAAAAAGCCGAATGCACCGCGCGGCCGGTCACGGCCAACACGGCGCCACCTGCCTCGAGAGGCAGGCGCGTCAGAATTGCTGCGGTCATAGCGCTCTTCTTTTTCCGTCTTCGTGCCATAGCGGCGTCTGCTGCGGTCCAGGGTCCCGGTGAAGGGGGGTGATGGAGGCAGTTTCCTCCACCTTTATTGCCGGACCGTTTATGGGCAGCAGAACAGTGACGGTGGTGCCCTGCGCGGGCGCCGAGATAACGTGCAACTGGCCGTCGTGCAGATCGACCAATCCCTTGACGATGGAAAGCCCAAGGCCGGTGCCTTCATAGCGCCGGCTGAGGCCATCATTGGCCTGGAAGAACGGCTCGCCGATGCGCTTGACCGCCTCTTCGCCCATGCCGATCCCCAGATCCGTGACCGAGAGATTGAGGAAGCGGCCCTGGCGGCGCATCGAGACCGTCACCACGGAATGCTCGTGACTGAACTTGACCGCGTTCGAAAGCAGGTTGATCAGCACCTGTCGCAGCGCGCGCTCGTCGCCGACCACCTGCGGCAGTGTGCCGCCGATTTCGGACGCCAGCCGCACGTGCTTTTCGCGCGCCAGCCCGTCGACCATGCGCAGGCACGGCTCGATCAGCGAATCGGGCGCCAGGCTCTCGGTCTGCAGGTCGAACTTGCCCGCCTCGAGCCGGCTCATGTCGAGCAGCATCTGCACCACGTCGATCAGGTGCTTGCCCGACCCGTGGATCAGCGTCGCATATTCCTTGTGCTGGGCACTGAGCTCACCGACGACACCCGAGGTCATCATCTCGGAAAAGCCGACAATGGCGTTGAGCGGGGTGCGCAGCTCATGGCCGATGGTGGCGAGGAAGCGCGACTTGGCGCTCGAAGCTTCCTCGGCCGCCTTGCGGGCCATCTTCATTTCGTTCTCATGGTCGTGGCGCTCGGTAATGTCGCGGAACAGCGCCACCACTTCGTTGCGGCCATCGGTGCCGGAATTGTCGAACACCGGGGAGAGACTGGCTTCCACCCAGACGAAGTGCGGGGCCACCGATGGCTGCTCGCGGTCGTCGCGGCGCATGCGGATCTCGACCCGACGGGTCTGGCCGTCCTGGTTGGCTTCCGAAAACGCCGTCATATAGGCGGGGCGGTCGAGCACATGGATGCGTTCGACCAGACCGCCGCCACTCAGTTCATAACGATGGCAGCCGAGCAGCGTCTCCGACGAGCGCGAGGCGAACAGCAGCGTGCCGTCGGCAGCAAAGCGCATCACGGCGTCCTGCACGTGCTCGATCAGATGCCGATAGGCGTTGATCTGCGATTTCTCGTAGACCTCAAAGCCCGAGTTGATCCGATTGGCCGAATGCGCCACCACAATCAGGCTGGTGGCAAAGGCGACGCCCGCCAGCAGACCCTGCGGATCGCTGAGGCCAGCCGGCCAGGCGAACACCCGCATGGCGGCCAGTGCCGCAAAACCGACGACCACGACCAGTCCGACCCAGACGCGCTTCTTGACCGGAGTGCGGGCGAGGAGCGAGGCATGCACCGGCGCCATCAGTGCGGTGGCGAGTCCGAAATCGGTAATCGCCGGATTGGCGACAGCCAGGAGGAAACCGACCAGCAGCATGGCATAGGCCTGCCCCGCGGCGGCGCGTTCGAACTGCCCGCGCTGGTGCAGCGCCAGGGTCAGCACGCCTACGGTAAGGCCGATGATGCAGAGCACGAAGCCCAGCATGGCGCCGTGCAGCAGGTCATAAAGAGCAAAGGGCAGGCCCAGCGCCGCAATGGCCATGGCGATGTGGGCGTTGGTGGCAAGCGCATGGCGGCGCAGCAGTTCGGGACGGCTCTTGCCGTCGCGTACCGCCTCGGCCCGATGGGCCTGGAACACACCTGTCCCAAATACGCGGGACATTACGCTACGCATGACTAAACTCACTGAGGGAGACGCCTGTTCTTGTTGGCGCCAACCCTCCATCCCAGACCCTAAAGCGGGTTTAAGGAAAACCGGCCGACGGCCGTTTGGCCCGCTTTCCACGTGGCTGGCAGGGTCCTTTCTGGGGTTAGCGTAAACAGTTCGTTGCCCCGCGGCGAACCACCGGTGCGTCGAATTTGCATTGAATTTTATCGAGTTGTCGAAAACCGCCTTAAGTCGCCAGGCCTAGCTTCAAACCAACGAGGCGGACTCATAACCGCCCCAGACGAGGGTTTGTTCGGTCATGTTTCTCTTACGGTCAGCATTCTGGCTCACGTTGGCGTTCATCTTGCTCGCCCCGCACGACGTCGACCTCCGGCAGAAGGCCGAAGCGCTGTCGTCGCAGGCGGTCGCCGCCGGGCAGGACCTGATCGTCGCGCAGATCCTTGCGACCGAATGCGCCTCCATCGAATGCGTCGGCGGCAAAGCCATGCTTGCTGCCGTCACCACGAAACACCCGTCCATCGACCGTCCCATGCAGGATACTTCGATCACTCCGGTCCCTATCCCCCGACCGAGACCGGATTGGATGGGTTAAAGCCAGGGGCTGCGTCACTTCCCCCGACGCTACTCTGAAAAAGCACCCTCTGGCTGGCCGGAAGCACGCTGCCCCGTGCTTCCGGCCTTCTTTATCGCCTGCGGCACCGGCGTGCTTCCAAGTGCGGGTCAAATCCCCTATCTAGCACCCATGCCCCATCCCGCCGCCTTCCAGGACATTGCCGACAACCTCGCCTTCCTCGACGACTGGGAGGATCGCTATCGCTATCTGATCGAGCTCGGCCAAGCGCTGCCGCCGCTCGCCGATGGTGAAAAGACCGAGGAGAGCAAGGTGCATGGCTGCGTCTCGCAGGTCTGGCTGGTCTCGAGCCAAGCCGGCGGCCGGCTGAGCTTTCGCGGCGAAAGCGACGCCATGATCGTCCGTGGCCTCGTTGCCGTGCTGATCGCTCTATACTCTGATCGTCCGGCTACCGAGATCGCCGAGACCGACGCCATCGCGGTGTTCGACGAACTCGGCCTGCGCGAACATCTCACCACGCAGCGCTCCAACGGCCTTGTCGCCATGGTCAACCGCATGCGCGGCGAAGCGCGCGCCGCGGCCTAGCCGACCAGCGTCGGCCGCTCGCCCCAACCACGGGCCCTGCCCCGCTCAACACCTCTGGCCTCGGCCGACAGTCCAAAGTGCCGTGCCGCCTGCTCAAGGCCGATGCGCAGCACCAGCTTGGCACTGCGCCGCGGCCAGTTCCGCTCGCTTTCGACCTGCTGCAGACCCTTGAGCAGGCCGCAGACATCTAGCACCACCCCGGCGCAGTCCTCCGGCAGGGCGCAATGCAGCGCCGCCAGCTGTTTGCGCGAATCCGCCGCCATGTCGCTGAGCTCGCCCGCCGCGGCGCGCGTGCCGCCCACCACATGTGCCGCGCTGTAGCTCATGGTGAGCCGCGGCTGCAGTCGCGCCCGGTCACAGAGCTGGCGCACCCGCTCTCCGGCCTCTACCTGATGCGGCGCGAGGAAAGGCGGCGCGCCCGTTGCCAGCCGCACCAGGGGACTTTCGGCCAGATTGATGCGCGTGCCGTCGGCCTGCTGTGTCTCCACCCGATGCTGGGCTGCAAAGGCGTCGGCATCGAGCAGTTGCCGCTTGAGCCAGCTCCGCGCTTCCGGCCGCGGTCGCCCCTCGGCATTGACCACGCCGGCCGAGACCAGTTGCTGGAAGGCCGGCAGTCCCAGCCGCACGCCCGCGGCCAGCATGGCGACGTCGTCCCCCGACACCTCCGCTCCGGCCAGCACCGCCCTGACGAAGCGCAGCGCCGGGCGCTCAGGACGAGACACGGTGCCCCTCCCCTGCAAGGCGGGCGCCGAGCATGTCCTCGAGGCGCGCCACCTGCTGTTCGAACGGACTATGGTCATCGCGCCGGTCCTCGATCCGTGCGCATGCATAGGAGACGGTGGTGCGATCGCGCCCGAAGATGCCACCCACCTGCTCGTAGGTCCGGCCGAGCAGCACATGCACCAGATACATGGCGAGTTGCCGGCTCGCCGCCACCTCCTGGCTGCAACGCCGGCCGCTGAGCAGCTCCGCCCGCGTCACGCCGCAGGCCGCCCCCACTGCATCGAGCACGATAGCCGCGGCGCTGTCGCGCACTGTGCGGCATCTCAGCCGCCGTTCAAAATGGCCAGACGGCCGATCGTCCTGCACTATCCCAAGCATGGCTGCACTCCCGATATAGGAACATATTCCTACATCCTGCACATCGCCACTGGGGAGGGGGATAAGTTGGAAAAACTATTCAGCGAGAGCCCTTTGCGCTGGTTCGCAGGCGCCGGCCGGGGCCCTGGCGTCCTCCCCGTCGCGATGACCTGGGTGACCGGAAACAGGTCAGTCCAGTCTGGCGAGAGACTTCACGAGTCTTTCGTATTTGGAATGAATTTAATCAAATTCCCTCATTCGCCTTTACCATTGCCGTGAGCGATTTTTGCTCTTTTTTTCGACTGTCCGTTCCATTTGCTTTTCTTCTCGCGCCACCGTATCGGCGTCTTTTGACGCATTTTCGTTCACATTTATACTATATTTTACGACGCACACGCGACTTCAGGACTTAAGGAGAAATAAACCCATACTCGGTACTTTTCTCTGAGCTTTTAGAATCGGAGGAGCAAAATTGAACCTGTTCGATGGTAAGAAGAGCCGCGTGGCGGCAGAAGCGATCGCAACCCTTGAGGCGATCTCCAAATCGCTCGCTGTCATCGAGTTCACCCCGCAGGGCATGATCCTCACCGCCAATCCAAACTTCTGCGGCGCGGTCGGCTACGATCTCACCGAAATCGTCGGCCAGCATCACCGCATGTTTGTCGAACCCTCCTACGCCTCCTCAGCCGAGTACCGGGCATTCTGGGAACGGCTCGGTCGTGGCGAGTTCGATGCAGCCGAGTACAAGCGACTCGCCAAGGGCGGCCGCGAGATCTGGATCCGCGCCACTTATAATCCGGTCTTTGATGCGACCGGCAAAGTCATCAAAGTCGTCAAGTTCGCGTCCGATGTCACACGTGAAAGGCTGGCGGCGGCCGATGCTATGGGCCAGCTGTCCGCGATATCCAAATCGCAGGCCGTCATCGAGTTCACGATGTCCGGTGAAATCCTGACCGCCAATCCGAACTTCTGCGCGGCCCTCGGCTACCGGCTTGAGGAGATCAAGGGCCAGCACCATCGTCTGTTCGTCGAACCGAGCTATGCAGCCAGTGCCGAGTACAAGCAGTTCTGGGACACTCTGGGCCGCGGCGAATACCAGACTGCCGAGTACCTTCGAATCGGCAAGGGCGGCAAGCCGGTCTGGATCCAGGCTAGCTACAACCCGATCTTCGACATGAACGGCAAGCCCTTCAAGGTGGTCAAGTATGCCACCGACGTCACCGGTCGCAAGACAGCCACAGCGCAGCTCGGCGCCTCGCTTGCCCGTCTCGCTGAGGGAGATCTGACCGGCAGGGTCGATACAAAGTTCGAGGGAGAACTCGAACAATTGCGGACCGCTTATAACGAGACGCTGGAAAAATTCAGCACGATCGTTTCCCAGCTGCGTTCGACCTCGGGCACGCTCAAGACCGCCACTGGCGAGATTCTCTCGGGCGCCAATGATCTTGCCGAGCGCACGACCAAGCAGGCGGCCGCCATCGAGGAAACCTCAGCGGCTATGGAACAATTGGCCGGTACTGTGGTCGAGAACTCCAAGCGCGCCGAGTCGGCAAACCAGAAGGCGCAGAGCGTTGCCTCCATCGCTGAAGAAACCGGCGAGGTGATGCGCAAGTCGAACGATGCGATGGAACGCATCTCGACCTCCTCGGGCAAGATCTCCAACATCATCGGCCTGATCGACGATATTGCCTTCCAGACCAACCTCTTGGCGCTCAACGCCTCGGTTGAAGCGGCACGCGCCGGCGATGCCGGCAAGGGTTTTGCCGTGGTGGCTGTGGAAGTGCGGCGTCTGGCCCAGTCCGCCGCCAATGCGTCCTCGGAAGTGAAGGCACTCATCGAGCAGTCCAGCGGCGAAGTGACCACCGGCGGCCGTCTGGTTGCCGAAGCCACCAACAAGCTGGTTTCGATGCTCGACGGCATCCGCGAGAGCGCGCAGCTCACCGAGGGCATCGCGAATGCCACGCGCGAGCAATCGAACGCCATTGCCGAGGTCTCCACTGCCATCCGTCAGATGGACGAGATGACCCAGCACAACGCGGCGCTCGTCGAAGAGACCAACGCCGCCATCGAACAGACCGAAGGCCAGGCCAACGAACTCGACCGCATCGTCGAAGTTTTCGTCGTCGACGGCGCACCCGCCCGGCAACAGCGCGCCGCTCCGGCCCCTGCCGTCCGCACCGGCACGGTTCGAGACCAGGATCAGCGCGTAAAATCTGCCGCCAGCGCCTATCTCAGCAACGGCAACGCCGCGCTCAAGCAGGACTGGAGCGAGTTCTAAGGCTGGAGGGGCACTGCCTCCTCCAGACCTTATGCGCCCACGGAACCCCCAGTCAGGTCACCCTCCCCCTCGCGGGGAGGGGACAGGGGTTGGGCGCTCCAACACCCACCAAAAGCAAAACGGCCGCCCAATGGGCGGCCGTCGCATTTTCAGTATCCGACGCGAGGGTCAGGCGGCCTTGCGGCCCAGACCATTGTCCTTGGCGAGGCGCGAGCGGGTGGCCGAGTAGTTCGGCGCCACCATCGGATAGTCGGACGGCAGGCCCCACTTCTCGCGATATTCCTCGGGTGACAGGTTATAGTGTGTGCGCAGGTGGCGCTTGAGCGATTTGAACTTCTTGCCGTCTTCCAGGCAGATGATGTAGTCGGCAGCGATCGACTTCTTCACCGGCACGGCGGGCTTGAGTTCTTCGACCGCTTCGACCGCAACACCGGTTCCGAGGCCGCGCAGGGCAGCGTGCACATCGGCAATCAGCTTGGGAAGATCGGTGACGCTCAGAGCGTTGTGGGAAACATAGGCGCAGACAATGTCAGCGCTCAGATCGATGAGATCGTTGTCACTAACGTTTGCGGCGACAGACATGTCGTTCATTTCGAGTCCTTTATTGAGGCTTTGGCGCGGATCGGGGGAGAGAAACGCAGCTTAGGTTGGCAATACGTTGTTTCGATTGAAATGGCAACTAGGCGCTTCGACTAAGTGATAGTCTTTAAGTCGATCAGTCATAGGGCGATTGGGTGCGGCAGTCTAGCCGATCAAATTGTTGCTATCTTTGCTATCGAGCGTTGTATCGCCTGCCTTTATGGCGGCGCGCGCCAGCAAGTGGGCCGAGACTGGTGTGGTCAGTGCCAGGAACAACATGCCCAACACAGCGCGCAGCACGATTGCTGACTCCCCCGATGCTATGGCGATGCCGATCATAATGAGCCCGGCGCCGATCAGCCCCGCCTTGGACGCCGCATGCATGCGGGTCAAGAGGTCCGGCAGCCGCAGGATACCAATGGCCGCGAGCAGGCCGAACAGGCTCCCGACACCAACGCAGGCGGCTGCGAGATAGAGCGCGACTTCTGCAATCATTGCTCCCCTCCCCGCTGTTCGGCGCGCTTGAGCACGTAGCGCGCCAGCGCCACGGTCGACAGGAACCCAACCAGACCAAGCCCAATGGCGATGTCGAGATAGAGGTAGAGCCGCGTCAGGATCGCCACCAGCACGATGAACCCAAGGGCCAGTGTGGTGATCAGGTCGAGCGCCAGGATCCGGTCGGGCAAGGTGGGGCCGCGGATCAGCCGGACGATGCTCAGCAGCAGCGCCAGCGTCAGGCAAGCGAGGCCGAACCAGCAGGCCCAGGTAAGGATGAGGGCGCCGCTCATCGGAACGCCCTCGCCACGGCTTTCTCGAAGCCATTGCGGATCTCGACGATCAGCGCCTCCTTGTCGGTCACCCGCAGGGCATGGATGTAGAGCGTCTGCCGGTCTTCGGAGACATCGACGCTGAGCGTCCCCGGCGTCAGGGTGATGAGATTGGCCAAGAGAGTGATCTCGGCATCCGACTTCAGATGCAGCGGAAACGCGACAATCTCGGGGGACAGGTGCGCCTTCATGTCGGGACGCAGGACCAGCACGCTGACCCGCACCGCGCTCAAGGCAAGTTCTCGGATGAACAACCAGACCAGCGCCAGAACGCGGATGAATCGGATGGCAAAGCTGCTGCCGCGCATGCGGTCGCGCACGAAAAACAGCGCCACACCCGCCAGCACGGCGCCGAACACCAGATTGAGCAGCGAGAACGAGTCGGTGGCAGCACACCAGCCCAGCGCCAATACGATCGTAAGAAGTGGCAGGTTCATGGGAGCCCCACCGACTGGATGTAGAGTGTCGGCGTCAGCAGGTCACGCGCAGCCGTCTGCGCCAGCCCGAAGAGCAGGTCCGGCACCGCCGCCGCCAGCACGACCACAGCCGTCAGCACTGCCGTCGGCAGCAGTCCGAAGCCCAGCTCGCGCCCCGTCAGGCGGCGCAGGTCCGGATTGGGCGTCTCGCTCAGTGGCCCATCGGGCCCGGCACGCCAGAAGATATGCGACCAGAGCCTTGCGCCCGCGATCAGCGTCAGCAACGCGTTGAGCAGCAGCGCCACCGTCAGCGCCAGCGCGCCCAGTCGATCACACCGCTGACGATGCCGCTGCCGTCGAGCCCGGCTTCGAGCAGCAGCAGTTTCGGCCAGAAGCCGAGCAGCGGTGGCACGCCGGCAATCGCCAGCACCAGCGTCAGGAACAGCGCCGAGGGCAGGCTTGCGGCAGCATAGAGCCCGCCCATCTTGCGCGTATCGGTCTCGCCGGTGAGCTTTTCGATCAGCCCGGCGCAAAGATAGAGCGCGGTCAGGCTGATCATGGCGTGCAGCACATAGATCGAGCTGCCGCCGATCCCTTCCGCCGTCGGCAGGGCGATGCCAGCGAGGCATGCGCCAATGCCGCCGATGACCAGGAAGCCCAGAGCCCGCCGCAGGTGGGTTTCGGCAATCGCCCCCAGCGGCGCAATCAGCAGCGTCAGCACGGCGATTGCCGTCAGCAGCGGATCGAGCACGTCGCGGCTCGCCGGCAGCAGCGCCACCATGGTGCGCAGCAGCGCATAGACGCCCACCTTGGTCAGGAGCCCCGCCAGCAGTGCCGAAATTCCTGCCGGCGGCGTGTGATAACTCGCCGGCAGCCAGGCGTTCACCGGGAAGGCCGCCGCCTTGATGCCGAAGGCGAGCAGCAGGATCGCCGCTACCGAGGCCATCGCTGCCGGATCGACCTTCGCGGCGCGCAGCATCACGTCGGCCATATTCAGTGTGCCGACGAGGCCATAGAGCAGCCCCAGCGCCAAAAGGAACAGCGTCGTCGCCAGGAAGTTGATGAAGCCGTATTTCACCGTGCCATCGAGCTGCACATTCTTGCCGCCCAGCACCATCAACCCAAAGCTCGAGATCAGCATCACCTCGAACCAGACATAGAGGTTGAAGAGATCGCCGGTGAGAAAGCTGCCACTCACCCCGGCGAGCAGCAGCAGCACCAGCGGATAGATACCGTCGCGCTTGGCGCGGTCAGGCGCGTCCATCTCGAGGTAGATCAGAACCGCAAAGGTCAGCAGCGCCGCCACCAGCGCAAAACTCGTCCCCATCAGGTCGGCGGTGAAGCTGATGCCAAAGGGCGGCAGCCAGTTGCCCATGGTCATGCTCACCGGTCCGACGGTCAACACACGTGTCAGCAGCGCAACTTCGCAGGCAGCGACCACGCCCACCGAGAGCAAAGCCAGCGGAATTTGCACCTCGCGCACCTGCTTGAGCACCAGCAGCAAGGCTGCGCCGACGAGGCAGACGATCACCGGCAGGATGATCACCCAATCGCCGGGATAGGTGGAAAAGCTGACCATCAGTAGCTCATCGGCGGCTGCGGGCCGCCCCTCGGTTCAGCGAGCCGCATCTTGTCGGTGTCGTCGGCCTCCAGCGACTGGTAGGCGCGATAAGCCAGCACAAGAAGGAAGCTGAACATCGCAAAACCGATGACGATCGCCGTCAGAATCAGAGCCTGCGGCAGAGGGTTAGCGCCAAGTATGGGCGCCGTCTCGCCCGCTGGCACGATGGGCGGGACAGCCCGGGTCAGCCGGCCGGCAACAAAGATCAGGAGGTTCACCGCGTTGCCCATCAGCCCCAGGCCGAGCAGCATGCGGATCAGCGCCCGGCTCAGGAGCAGGTAGGTCGCGGCGGTGAAGAACACGCCGCTGAGGGCGGCCAGCGCATAGTCCATCAGCCGTCCTCCCCACTGTCTTCGAGCGCCAGCGCAATCGCCGAAATGCTCCCCAAAACAACGGCATAGACCCCAAGGTCGAAGAACATCGGGGTGGAGATCGCGACCGCCGTATCGCCCAGATGCAGGTCGGCCCAAAGCCCGGTCAGGAACGGCAACTGGAACGGCATCGAGAGCAGCCCCGACAATGCCGCAAGCAGCACGCCAAACCCGGCAATCGCCAACGGATCGACCCGCATCGCCTTGCGCGTCGCCTGCGGACCGGCGGCCATGCCGTAAATGGCGATGGCGGACGCGGCAATCAGCCCGCCGATGAAGCCGCCGCCCGGCTCGTTGTGTCCGCGCAGGGTGATGAACACCGAAAACACCAGCATGACGACGACCAGCAACGGCGCGATGGTGCGAAAGATCAGCGTATTCATCGCTTTAGCCTCCGGGCGCCGCCAATCAGCGCCAGGATGGCGATACCGGCAGTCATCACCACCGAGATCTCGCCCAGCGTATCCAGCCCACGGAAGTCGACGAGAATGACGTTCACCACATTCCGCCCATGGGCGATCGGCTGACTGTTGGCATTGAAGAAGTCACCCAGCCGCGGATCGAACGCCTGCTGCAGCACGGCAAACATCAGCACCGTGATCGCCAGCCCGACGCAAAGCGACACCGTGCCATCGATCAGGAAATCCTTGCGGCTGCGGGCATCTGCCTCATCCAGATTGAGCCTCGTCATTACCAGCGCCAGGATCACCACTGAGAGGATTTCTACCATGAACTGGGTAAAGCTCAGGTCCGGCGCGCCGAACAGCATGTAAAGCAGCGCCACCGCCAGACCCTGGATGCCGAGCGCCAGGATGGCGAACAGCCGATTGCGCGCCGCCAGCACCGTGCCGACGCCAATCAGTGCCAGCCCGATCACACCCCATTCGTAGAACTCGAGCACCGGGAATTCCGACCAGCGCGGCAATCCGCCCAGCGCCCAGAGCGGGCCGATCGCCGCCATCGCAAAGAGCACGAAGATCAGCAGCAGATAGAGTTCGAGCCGCCCGTGGTGGAAAAAGCCCGTTACCCGCGCGCTCAGCCGGATCAGCCCGAACATCAGCGCATCAAAGCCCCGATCAAAGCTCCAGCCCCCTCACCGCGCCGCAGCAGCGAACGGATTTCGTCGAGCTTCCAATAGGCGAGCCCACCCAGCGCCCAGGTGGCGATCGAGAGCCAGAAGACCAGGCTCAGCGGGTCGAGCATCAGCTTGAGCGTGTGATCGATCCCCTCCCCCGCTATCGCAGAAGCCGCCGGCAGCACAAACTGGTCGCCGAACCAGCCCGGCACGAAGCCGGCCAGCAGTGCAATCAGCCCAAACAGGATTGGCCCGGCAATCAGCGTCACCGGCGCCTCGTGCGGATCGAGCGGGGTCAGCTTCAGCGACCCCATGAACGGCCCGATCATCACGGCCAGCGCGATGGCACAGAGCAGCGCGTTGCCGACGATCAGCACCGCGAGAGTAGCCGCCGGCTGCCAGCCATCGAGCGGCAGCGCCAGATACATCTCTTCCTTGGCGATGTAGCCCAGCAGTGGCGGCAGCCCGATCATTGAGACGGCAGCCAGGATGGTGGCGATGAATGTCACTGTCATCGGGTCGCGCAATCCCCCCAACGCGGTGATGTCGCGGGTGCCGGTCGCATGGTCGATGGCGCCCGCAACAAGAAACAGCGCCGCCTTGTAGAGCGCGTGGGCGACGAAATAGAGCATGGCCGCCGTCACCGCGAGCTCGGTGCCGATGCCAAGCAACAGCACCAGGAGCCCGAGCGAAGCGACGGTCGATTGCGCCAGCATCTGCTTCAGATCAGTCTGCCGCAGCGCCGATACCGCGCCCCAGAGCAGCGTCACACCGCCGAACCCGACCAGCAGCGTGGTCCAGAGTTCTGTGCCGCCCAGCACCGGCGAGAACCGCGCCAAGAGGTAGACGCCGGCCTGCACCATGGTCGCAGAATGCAGGTATGCCGATACCGGCGTCGGCGCCTCCATTGCGTTGGGCAGCCAGAACTGGAACGGGAACTGCGCTGACTTGGTGAAGGCCGCCAGCAGCACCAGCCCGAGCAGCACCGGGTAGGCCGGATGGGCCGTCAGGTCGCCGAGCGTCGAAATCACCCAGCTGCCGCCGATGCGCTCCAGTAGGATACCTGCGCCCAGCAGTGCCAGCCCGCCCATGCCGGTGACCACAAGCGCCTGCGTGGCGGCACGCGCGCCACCATCCGCCCACCCTCGAAGCCGATCAGCAGGAACGAGGTGACCGACGTCAGTTCCCAGAACACGTAGAGCGCCACGAGGTTGTCGCTCAGCACCAGGCCCTGCATGGCGCCCATGAACATCAGCATGAAGCTGAGGAAGCGCCCCCTATGTCGATGGCCGTGCAGGTATTTTCCCGAGTAGGCGAGAATGAAGGCGCCGATGCCTGCGATCGCCAGCGCAAAGGTGAGGCTCAGCCCATCGAGCCTGAAGGTCAACGCGAGCCCATGCAGCCCGCCCCAGCCCAGGCTGCCGCTCAGGCTCCCGCCCGCGCTCACCACCGGCAGCGCCTGCCAGAGGCTGACGAACGCCACCGCCGGCACCAACGCCGCAATCGCGCCGGCCCATTCCGGGAAGGCCCGGTGGATCAGCGGCATGAGCGCAGCTGCTCCGAATGGCGCCAGCGCCACAAGGATCAGCGAGATGTCCAGCACTCCAGGCAAGCAGCGTCCTCGGCCAACGGGGGATTCGATCAACCCGAACCATACAGACCGAGGTGTCAGGGACAAGCAAAACCGGACCGCGCCGACATTCCTTTCGTCGCACCCATGCGCTAATACGGCGCTCCCGCCCTCCGGACACCGCTGATGACCCTGCCCAAGCCCCCCGTTGCCGAGAAACGCCCGCAGAACTCCACCATCCACGGCATCACCCGGCAGGATCCCTATGCGTGGCTGCGGGCCGACAATTGGCAGGAGGTGATGCAGGCGCCCGACAAACTGCCGGCTGACATCCGGGCGTATCTGGAGGCTGAGAACGCCTATTTCTCCGCCGCTTTCGAGACGCCGCATGCCGCGCTCAGCGAGGCGATCTACCGGGAGATCCGCGGCCGCATCAAGGAAGACGACAGCGGCATCGCCTCCCCCGACGGCCCCTGGGCCTACAATTCGCGCATGGAAGAGGGTAAGCAATACCCCATCATGGTGCGCACCCCGCGTGAGGGAGGCGCCGAGCAGGTGATCCTCGATGCCAATATCGAGGCCGGCGACGGCTATTTCGGCTTTGGCGGCGGCGAGCACGACCCGTCGCACCGCTTCTTTGCCTGGAGCGCCGACCGGCAGGGTTCTGAGTTCTACACCCTCGATATCCGCGACATGACGACCGGCAAGGATACGGGCGAGCGCATCGTCGAGATGGCCGGCGACGCCGTGTGGTCGGCCGACAGCAGCGCCATCTACTATACCGAGTTCGATGAGAGCCACCGCCCGTTCCGCGTGCGACGCCATGTGCTCGGCACGCCGCAGGCCGACGACGCGATCATCTACGAGGAAGAGGACCCGGGGTTTTTCGTCAGCGTCGGCAAGACGCTGAGCGAGAAGTTCATCATCATCGACGCGCATGACCACCAGACCTCGGAAGCCTGGCTGATCGACGCCTCCACCGAGTCCGCGCCCCGTTGTGTCTCGCCGCGCGAGATCGATCGCGAGTACGAAGTCGACGAGCGCGGCGGCCTGCTCTACCTGCGCACCAATGCTGGCGGCGCCGAGGACTTCAAGATCGTCACCGCCCCGGCGGCGACTCCAGACGCCACCAACTGGCGCGATCTCGTGCCGCATACGCCCGGCGTACTGATCCTCGACATCATCCTGCTCGCCAATCACCTGGTCCGGCTGGAACGCTCAGAGGGCCTGCCGCGCATCATTTCGCGCGATCTCCGCACCGGCCGCGAAGAGACCATCCGCTTCGAGGAAGAGGCCTATTCGCTCGGCATGTCGGCCGGCTACGAGTTCGACACCGCCACCATCCGCTTCACCTATTCCTCGCCCACCACGCCGGCCCGCACCTACGATCTCGACCTCGAGACCGGCACCCGCACCCTGCTCAAGGAACAGCAGGTACCCTCGGGCCACAACCCGGCCGACTACGAAACGCGCCGCATCTTTGCTACCGCCACCGATGGCGCCCGCGTGCCGATCACCCTGCTCTACCGCAAGGGCCTGAAGCTCGACGGGTCCGCCCCTGCCCTGCTCTATGGCTACGGCGCTTATGGCATTGCGATGACCGCGAACTTTTCGGTCTCCAACCTGTCGCTGGTCGATCGCGGCTTTGTCTACGCCACAGCCCATGTGCGTGGCGGCATGGACAAGGGCTATGCCTGGTACCGCGACGGGCGTCGCGACAAGAAGACCAATACCTTCAACGACTTCATCGCCGCGGCCGAGACACTGATTCAGCTTGGCTACACCAGTTCCGGCCGGATCGTGGCCGAAGGCGGCTCGGCTGGCGGCATGCTGATGGGCGCCATCGCCAACCTGCAGCCCAAACTCTGGGCCGGGGTGATTGCCGAGGTGCCGTTCGTCGACGTGCTCAACACCATGCTCGACGCCAGCCTGCCGCTCACCCCGCCGGAATGGCCCGAATGGGCAACCCGATCGAGAGCGTCGCCGACTATCGGCGCATTGCCGCTTACGCGCCCTACGAGCAGGTCGTGGCGCAGGCCTATCCGCCGATCCTGGCGCTCGCTGGCCTCACCGATCCGCGCGTGACCTATTGGGAGCCGGCCAAGTGGGT
>JACDQI010000094.1 GCA_015657675.1 Devosia sp. | reverse complement strand
GCTGCAGCCGCAGCAGCACCTGGTAGAGCCCGGCGATCTGTGGCCAGTCAGTCTCGGCAAAGCTGATGGCATTGGCGTGCAGCGCCGCGATGGCAGCCTGGACGCCATAGGGACCGATGCGGCTCGGATGCGACAGCGCCCGTTCCACCAGTGCCGTGCCCTCGGCAATCATGTCGTGGTCCCAGCGGGAGCGGTCCTGCTCCTCCAGCAGTAGCAATTCACCCCTCGCGTCGCTGCGCCCGCCAAGTCGTGCTGCATTCAGCAGCATCAACCCGAGTAGTCCAGAAACCTCAGGCTCGCCCGGCAGCAACTGGTCCAGCAGCCGGACGAGGCGGATCGCTTCGGCACACAACTCGGGTCGCGTCGTCGCCTCGCCGACGCTCGGGGCGTAGCCCTCGGTGAAAACGAGGTAAGCTACGGCCAGCACTGACGCAAGTCGCTCGGCGAGTTGCTCGCGCCCCGGCACCTCATAGGAAATTCCTGCCTCGCGAATCTTGACCTTGGCTCGCAACAGGCGCTGCGCCATCGTCTCTTCAGCAACCAGGAAGATGCGCGCGATAGCCGGCGTAGGAAGGCCGCAGACGACACGAAGAGTGAGCGCCACTCGCTTTTCCAGCGACAACGCCGGATGGCAGCAGGTGAAGATCAGCCTGAGCTGGTCATCCTCTATATCGGCGCGAACTGGTTCAGGCTCGCCCCCAATTTGGGCATCGGCGTGAATGACCTTGAGCTTACCGCGCAAGGCGATGCGGCGACGGAGCCGGTCAATGGCCTTGTGCCTGCCGGTGTTGACCAGCCAGGCACGCGGATTGGATGGCACGCCGATCGTGGGCCAACGTGCCAGCGCCACCTCGAACGCGTCCTGGGCGCCTTCTTCCGCCAACTCGAAATCGCCAACGAGGCGGATGAGGGTGGCCAGCACTCTCCCCGCCTCGCAGCGATAGACCGCCTCGATCTCCGTGTGGTCGACCAGAGCAGCCTCTCAGTACATTCTAGCCACAGTGTTGATGGGCCGAACTTCGACCGCTCCCGAAGTGAAAGGGATGCGGTCGGCGATAGCGATCGCTTCGTCGAGATCCTTGGCTTCGACGATGTAGTAGCCCGCGAGCTGCTCGCGCGTTTCGGCAAACGGTCCGTCCGTCATGAGCGACTTGCCATCGCCCCGACGTATGGTAGTTGCCGTGCTCGACGGCCGTGAATGGGCCGCCCATAGCGTCCCGGCGCCCCGCCGCACGGTGGTGGAAAAAAGCTGCGGACAGTTGCTCGATGCGCTCGCCCAGATCGAGCGCAGCAGCGGACCGATCGAACTCGACCTGGGCTCCTAGACCTTCGCCCGCCGCCAGCCGGCAGCGCGGGCGTCTTGCTCTATCGCCGACAAATTACTCAGATTCCTCCATCCGATTGAGAATGGACAACAAGATGTTGTCCATGGCCGGAAGGGCGAGCATCCAAGGCCTTCGGCTATTTCTCGACGAGTAACCCAGTGAATGATCCAACTGCGACAAACCGCAGCCCTCGACTCTCCAGGGTCCGCCTGATGATGGCATTGCTCTGATGCCGAATGGCCCGGTTGGTCACACCTTCCGCGCGTCGAACTGTCGAAAACGATAGACCCGCCACTTCGGCAAGGTCGTGAGCGCTCCAATCGAGGAGCCCGCGAGCTGCGCGGATAAGCGGAGCTTCCAAAGGGACAGAGGGTTCGAGGTCGATGACTTCATTGGCACCTTGGTCGCCCGCCGGCGCTCGTTCAAAAAGCCAAGACGCCTCAGGATGTCAGTGGCTAAGCTCCGGTGATTTGGCCCTTCAGTCTCGTCAAACAGCAGACCGACTTGCGTATACGCCTCGTCCTGATCGGCGAGTTCGTGGACAATGTTGCGCACAGCCCGCATCGAACCGTCGGGTTTGATGACGCGAAACACGTGTTCTGTCACGGTCTTGCCGACCAATCCAGGTAGCGCAGACGCGCTGGCGATAAGCCGGTCGTCGGGGTGGATCGCCTTCAAGTAGAGATCGTTGGTCGCAGGAACTGATGGGTGGATCCCAAGTGTCTCGTACAAGCCCGGCGACCAGACCATTGCCGAAGAAGGAGTCGAGCGAAACCAGGCCGCAAAGCGAAGCTCCCTTTCGACGGCCCGGATGTAGTTGGCCAGGCCCACGAACCCTGACAACGTCTTCCGGCACAACCACAACATTAGGCCTTTGTCCTAGCAGCCTGTTGAAGAAGCCATCGGGGTTCGCAGACGAGCATGAGTTGTCGCCATAGTGGATGGAAAAGTGGCTGACCAGGCGCGCTACGGCTAGAGCGGTGCAAGTGATCTAGCGTGCCTTTGGGCACGGTCAAGTCCGCTTCCAAGGCATGGCTTCTTGGGGGGTAACATGGTCAGACTGCGTCTCGTGTTGAGTGCCGCCGTTCTATTCCTGCTTTGCGCCCCGGGAACGGCCGGCGCCAATGCGGCAGGATCGCGTGCGATGCCTTTTGTCGACGGCCTCTGGCACGGAGATGTTGAGACAGTTCCAAACGACCCAGCTTCTCAGGTCTGTTATCACGTGCATTCATGATTTTGATGCTGGGCATTACCGTTTCGAACTACACGGTCGTCGTCGATGGCGAGCGCGGAAGTTGCAGCAGGACTGGTCCAGATTACCGCGCCATCAGGATTGATGTGTTTCGGCGTGCAAGTTTGACCCCGTTCGGTTGGGGATCGGCGTGCAAAATTGACCCCCTGACCGTCGCGGTCAGACTGCCCGTTCTGGAAGCGGACGGGCGGGTGGGGATGAAGGGCGTGGATACGATTGCGCGGATACGGCGCGAGTTCTTCGTGCGGGGCAGAACGATCAAGGAGATCGTGCGGGACCTGCATGTGTCGCGGAACACGGTGCGCAAGGTGCTGCGTTCGGGGGCGACCGAGTTCAGCTATGAACGCGAGGTGCAGCCCCGGCCCAAGCTTGGAGCCTGGACCGGCGAGCTCGAGCGGATACTGACCGCCAACGAGACCAAGGCCGCGCGTGAGCGTCTGACTCTGATCCGGGTGTTCGAGGAGCTTCGGGGGCTCGGCTACGAGGGTGGCTACGACGCGGTCCGGCGCTATGCCCGGAGCTGGCGGCGGGATCGGTTGGCCTCGGTGTCAGCAGCGTTCGTGCCGCTGAGCTTTGCGCCGGGGGAGGCCTACCAGTTCGACTGGAGCCACGAGGTCGTGCTGATCAACGGGGTGACGGTGACCATCAAGGTCGCTCACGTGCGACTCTGCCACAGCCGCATGCTGTTCGTGCGGGCCTATCCGCGCGAGACCCAGGAGATGGTGTTCGATGCCCACGACCGGGCCTTCGCCTTCTTCAAGGGCACCTGCACGCGCGGCATCTACGACAACATGAAGACGGCGGTCGAGACCATCTTCGTGGGCAAGGAGCGGGCCTACAACCGGCGGTTCCTGCAGATGTGCGGGCACTATCTGGTCGACCCTGTCGCCTGGGGGATCCCGCCGTGCTCGAGACCCTCGAGCGCTGGTACCCCCTCGGCCGCATCGTCGAGCCCGAAGAGGTGGCGCAGGTCGTGGCCTTCCTCGCCTCGGACCTCGCCAGCGCCGTCACTGGTGCGGTGCTGCCGGTCGATTGCGGGCTCAGCAGCGGCAACCTGGTGATGGCGCGCGAGCTCACCGTCGACGAGATCTCGGCTCCCAAATGGAAACGGACGCCCTGCGGCGCCCGTCCCCTTGGCGTGCCAGAAGCTGGCGTCAGTTGGCTTCCGCCGCGATGGCGGCTCGGGCTGCTTCGAGCAGCGCGGCCCCGTCATTGCCGGCCGTGTTCATGTCGGCGACCCATTTGTCGATAGTGGGCTGGGCTGCAGCCTGCCAGCGGGCCGTCTCGGCATCATCGAGCGTGATGATGGTGTTGCCGCGATCCTGCGCGATCTTGAGGCCGACGGCATCGCCCTCATCCATCACCCGACCGAACTGACGCGAGGTCTCCAGGCCGGAGTTGTCGTCGATGACCTTCTTGAGATCGTCCGGCAGCCGGTTGTAGCTGTCCATGTTCATCACAAAGCCGAAGGTCTGGGTATAGAGGCCATACTGGCCCGCGAAGCCGGTGTGGTTGGTCACCAGTTCGGAGATCTTGAGCGAGGGCGTCACTTCCCAGGGGACGGTGGTGCCTTCGATAACGCCCTTGGACAGGGCTTCGGTGGTCTGGGGCACCGGCATGCCGACGGGCTCGGCGCCCAGTTCGGCCAACATGCCCGAGATGATGCGCGACCCGCCACGGATCTTCATGCCCTTGAGGTCTTCGAGCGTGTTGACCGGGCGCTTGGTGTGGAACAGGCCAGGGCCATGGGTGTGCAGGGCGATGACCTTGACGCCATCGAACTCCTCGGCCGAATTGGCCATCACATAGTTGTAAAAGGCCGCCGAGCCCTCTTCGCCATTGTGAATCATGAAGGGCAGTTCAAACACTTCGGACTTGGGGAACCGGCCGGGCGTATAGCCGAGCACGGTCCAGATGACGTCAACGACGCCATCCTTGGCCTGGTCATAGAGCTCCGGCGCGCGCCACCGAGCTGCATGGCCGGATAGAGCTCGACCTTGATGCGGCCGCCCGATTCCTCGGCCACCTTGGCCGCCCATGGCTCGATGGCCTTGGCGGGAATGGTAGCCTGCGCCGGCAGCATCTGATGCAGGCGCAGCGTGACATCCTGTGCGACCGCCGAAGCGGTCATGGCCAGCCCGACGAGCCCTGCCAGCACAATAGACCTTTTCTTCATAGTCTCCTCCCAGTTTTGGGCCATTGGCCCGTTCCCAAATCGCCCGGCTCTGCCTCCCCCAGGGCCGGACGGTTGACGATGGCGCTAGAACAGCGCCCAGACGAGCCACAGCGTGAGTGGCGGGAATGCCACCAGCAGGGCTGTCCGAATGATGTCGCTGGCCACGAATGGCAGGACTCCGCGATAGGTGTCGGAGATCCGCGTGCCCGGCGACATCGAATTGATGATGAACAGGTTCATCCCGACCGGCGGCGTGATCAGGCCCACCTCCACGGCAATCAGGACCAGAATGCCGAACCAGATGCCGAACTCGTCCGGCGAGAGGCCGAAATCAAGGGCCGACATGATCGGGTAAAGGATTGGCACGGTCAGCAGGATCATCGACAACGAGTCCATCACGCAGCCCATGACCAGATAGAGCAGCAGCACGATGGTCAGCACCAGCCAGGGGTTGAAGCCCTGCGAGGACACCCAGAGCGCGGCTTCCTGGGGCAGATGCGACAGCGCGAGGAAACTGTTGAGCGACATGGCGCCCAGCACAATCATGAAGATCATTGCGGTGGACGACGCCGTCGACACCATGGCCTCGACGATCTTGGGCCAGGTCAGCTGGCGCGACAGCAGCGCCATGATGCCGGTGCCGGCTGCGCCGATGGCCGCCGCTTCGGTGGGGGTAAAGAGCCCGCCATAGATGCCGCCGATGACCAGCAAGAAGATGGCCAGAACCGGCCAGATCTCGGCCAGGTTGCGAAACCGTTCGGCATAGGGCACCCGCTCGCGCAGCCCGCCGCCTTCGGGCCAGACGCGGACATAGATGGCGATGACGATGATATAGCCGATGACTGCCAGGATGCCCGGAATGAAGGCGGCAATGAAGAGCTTGGCGATGTTCTGCTCGGCCAGCACCGCATAGATCACCAGGATGATCGAGGGCGGAATGAGAATGCCCAGCGTGCCGCCGGCGGCCACGCTCGCGGTCGCCAGTGCGTCCGAATAGCCATATTTCTTGAGCTCGGGCAGCGACACCTGGCCCATGGTGGCCGCGGTGGCCAACGACGAGCCGCAGATGGCGCCAAAGCCGGCGCTGGCGCCGATGGCCGCCATGGCCACGCCGCCCTTGCGATGGCCCAGCCAGCTGGCCGCAGCCTTGAACAGGCCCGACGACAGGCCACCAAGGCTGGCAAACTGTCCCATCAGCAGGAACAGCGGCACCACCGAGAGCGAATAGGAGGCAAAGGTGGAATAGGTGACGTTCTTGTACTGGGCAATGACCGGATTGATGGTGCCGGTGACCAGCCAGGAGCCGAGGATGCCCACCACCAGCATGGCCAGCCCGATGGGCACGCGGAAGGCGATCAGCCCCAGAACGACGGGAAACGACAGGATACCGAGAAGCACTGGAGTCACAGGTCTGCCCCCGCACGCTTGGGTTCGTCGCGGCCGGCCAGCGCGTTGCTCAGCGAGCGGCCCAGCACATAGATTGAGACCAGAACGAAGGCCACCGCCCCCACCAGGCCCAGGGCATAGCCCCAGCCCAGCGGAAAGCCGATCAGCAGCGTCGTCTCCCCGTAGCGCAATTTGTCGAGGGTGCCGTCATAAAGGCGCCAGGCCAGAAAGGCACTGACCAGCAGCATCATCAGGTCGGTGATCACCAGCAGCCAGCGGGTGAAGGCCTTGGGCAGGCTGTCGGTGAGGATGGTCACCATGGCGTGTCCACGCTCGAGATGCACCCAGGGCAAGAAGGCAAATACGGCAAAGCCCATGCCGATCGAGACGATTTCATAATCGCCCAGGATGGGCTTGAGCCCGATGAAAATCAGGGCACGGCCGACCACGCTGGCGACAACCAGCGCGACCATGGCGACCAGCGCCAATCCCCCTGCTACCGCCATGGCTTTGGCCATGCCAATGGCCAGACGGCCAAGTACGGACGAGTCCTCGAACAATGCGTATCCTCCCTGCCCCGCCAACGATTTTTCGTCTGGAGAGGCCCTCTTGGTCTGATATAGACGCCGTCAGCCCCGGAATGTAAAATGAGAAGTCAAGGCCAACCAATAACCCCAGGGTTATCGAAACTGGGCCTTTGAGGGGGAAAAACGCCCATAATCCCCCTGGCCAGATAACCGGGATGTCATGCGAGGCTCTGATCCGAGATAGGCCTGTCGGCGGCCAATGCTATGGAATATAACAATGTTTGCCAACCACGGAAAACCGAAAACCCCATGGGCGACGACCTGACCAATGTGAGCGATGCGCTGCGTACGGACGCCACCACCGGGATTCTGGGTTACCGGCTGCGCCGGGCGCAGCTGAGTGTGTTCCAGCGCTTCCTGCAGGTGTTCGAGGAAATGCGGCTGCGCCCGGCCGAATACTCCGTGCTGCTGCTGATCGCCGACAACCCCGGTCGCAAGCAGACCGAGATCGCCGACGCGCTGGGCATCAAGCGGGCCAATTTCGTCACCCTGATCCATGCCCTGCAGGCGCGGGGCTTTCTGGAGCGCCGCGCCGCTGCCGGGGACCGTCGCGCCAATGCCCTGCACCTGACCGAGGAGGGCGTGCAGTTTCTCGCTGCAGCGCGGGCCCGCCATGAGGACATGGAGCAGCAGTTGCTGGACCAGTTGGGCGGCGAGGCCAGTCGCAGCCAGTTGCTGATGCTGCTGGAACGGCTGGGCTGAGCCTTAGCGGAACAGAGGGGGCCGCTTCTCCAGAAACGCCCGCAAGCCCTCTTCGGCGTCGGGGCCGGTCTGGCTCAGCGCCGCCGCCAGGCTTTCGGCATAGAGCCCGGCCTCGGGCGGCATACTGGCGATCTGGGCGATGGCCTGGATGATGAAGGCATTGATCGTGGGGGAATTCCTGGCGATGCGTTCGGCCAGTTCCATGGCTTTGGCCAGCGCCTCGCCTTCGGGCACGAGATGATGTGCCAGCCCCAGCCGTTCGCCTTCGGCGCCCGAATAGGTGCGGCCGGTCAGCATCATTTCGGTCAGGCGGTCTGGGCCGATGAGCCGGGAGATCCGAACCGAACCGCCGCCGCCGACAAAGATGCCGCGCAGTCCCTCGGGCATCTGGAACCGCACCGTCTCCTCGGCGACGCGCACGTGGCAGACGGAAGCGAATTCGAGCCCGCCGCCCATGACCGCGCCGCTCATCGCCGCGATCACCGGGACGCTCGAGTTGGCCACGAGCGCCATCACCCGGTGCCAGTTGCGTGAATGCGCCATGACCTCGAGCGGTTGCCGCTCCACCTGCTCGGAGAGGTCGAGGCCCGACGAGAAGTGCCCGCCGGCGCCGCTGATGACGATGGCCCGGATGTCGATCGGGACGCTGGAAAAGAACGCATCGAGTGCGGCGATCGCCGCGTCGTTGAGAGCGTTGCGCTTGGCCGCACGGTTGAGAGCCAGGCGAATGATGGTGCCCTGCCGTTCGATCAGCAGTACCGCGTCTTTGTCGGCCATATCAGGCCCTTTCATCGTTGGGCTCGAGCGCCCGGCGCACGTCCTCAGGCAAGGCGGCGCCCTTGATGCCGCCGGTCGCATCCCGGACGGCCCAGACGCGTTTCTCATGGGCTTCGACGGCCAGTGCGCCGCCATTGAGCAAGCGATGCGCCACCGCAAAGCTCGAGCGGCCGAGATCGGTAATGGTCGAGCGGATTTCGACCCGGTCACCAAAACTACAGGGCTGCAGGAACCTGGCGCCGGTATCGACCATCGGGATGCCGGCAATGCCGTAGTGCTCGAGCCAGCGGCGCTTGGGCATGCCGAGGGCGGCCGAGAACAGGCCGGCCGTGGCGTTGTCAAAGAAGCGGAAGTAGTTGGGGTAGTAGACGATGCCGGCGGGGTCGCAGTCGCCGAACTGGATCTCCACCTCGATGGTGCGGCTGAACATGGCGCTCCTATTTGGGCTGCATGCGAAGGGCGCCGTCAAGACGCACCACTTCGCCGTTGAGATAATCGTTGGCGATCATGGCAGAGACCATGGCAGCGAACTCCTCCGGCCGGCCGAGACGGGCCGGGTTGGGAATCGCTGTGGCCAGTTTCTGCTGCACCTCTTCGGGCAATTCGGCCAGCAGCGGGGTGAGGAACAGCCCCGGCGCAATGGCCAGCACGCGGATACCGAAGCGAGCGAACTCGCGGGCGGCCGGCAGGGTCAACGCAACAATCCCGCCCTTGGAGGCTGCATAGGCGGCCTGCCCGATCTGGCCTTCGAAAGCCGCGACCGAAGCCGTGGAAATGATGACCCCGCGCTGCCCGTCGGCATCGGGTTCGCCAAGCGACATGGCATGGGCGCAGAGGCGCAGCATGTTGAAGCTGCCGACCAGGTTCACCCGCACCACCTTCTCGAAGGCCTCGAGCGGCATCGGCCCCTCACGTCCCACGATCCGGCCGGCCGTGCCGATCCCGGCGCAATTGACGAGGACGGAGGGCGTGCCGAGCGCCGCAACAGCCTCCTGCACCGCCGCCTCAGCACCGGCTGCGTCGGCAACATCGAGGGCAAAAAAACCACCGCCCAGCTCGGCCGCGATCGCCTCGCCGCGATCGGCATCGCGGTCGAACACCCCGATCCGGGCGCCCGATGCCGCGAGCGACCTGGCGGTGGCGGCGCCGAGTCCGGAGGCGGCACCGGCGACGAAGGCGGTCCTGCCGGCGATCTGCATCACGCCGCTCCCGGATTTTCGAGGAGCAGCGCGATCCCCTGCCCGCCACCAATACAGGCCGATGCAATGCCGTAGCGCTCGCCGGAGCGCCGGAGTTCATGCGCCAGGGTCAGCGCCAAACGGATGCCGGTCGCCCCGAGGGGGTGACCGATGGCGATCGCCCCACCGTTGACATTGAGCCGCGTCTCGTCGAGGCCTAACTCATCGACGCAGGCGAGGATCTGAGCGCCAAAGGCTTCGTTGATCTCGATGCGGCCGATCTGGTCGAGTCGCATGCCCACGACCTCGAGGACGGCGCGGATGGCCGGTGCAGGACCGATCCCCATTATGCTGGGCGGCACACCCACTGCAGCGCTGGCCAGGATGCGGGCCAGGGGCGCGTGGCCGTTGGCCTCGGCATAGGCCGACGAGGCGACAATTGCCGCCCCTGCCCCATCCACGATCGCCGAGGAATTGCCGCCCGTCTGGACGCCACCGAAGGCCGGCCGGAGCTTGGCCAGAACCTCGTAGGGCGAGGGCCGGATATGGCTGTCGATCTCGACGCCGTCGATGCCGCGTGGCAGGCGGATGCCGCGCTTCTCCAGGCCGTCGACCTCAAAGCTCTCGCTGACCACCGGCACGATCTCCTCGGCCAGCCGACCGGCATCGCGCGCGGCGGTGGCCCGCTCGAAGCTGCGGGCGGCGAAGCGGTCGACCCGTTCGCGGGCGATACCATATTGCTGTGCGAGGTTCTCGGCGGTGTCGCCCATATTGACGCAGGCTGCCGGGTCGTAGAGCGCCTCCCAGAGGAAATCCTTGAACTCCACCTTGCCCATGGTGAAGCCGTTGCGGTGAGTATAGGCAGCGATCGGGTTGCGGCTCATCGACTCGGTGCCGGCGGCCAATGCCAGGTCGACGCGGCGGAGCGACACGGCGTCGGCGGCCTGGGCGATTACCTCGATGCCGGTGCCGCAGATGCGCTGCACAAGATGGGCCGGTGCCTCGACCGGCGCTCCTGCATAGAGCCCGATATGGCGCGGCGTCACATAGGCGTCGAACGAAGCCTGCGCCATCGAGCCGGCGACCGTGGTGCCGATATCGGCAGGATTGACGCCGGTGCGCGCGATGGCGGCGCGGGCCACCTTGATACCCAGGTCGATCGGGGAGACCTCGGCCAGCGCGCCGCGATAGTCGACGAACGGGGTGCGGGCGCCACCGAGTAGCCAGGCATTGTCGAAGGTGAGGCGAAGCGCCTTGCTCATGTGGATGCTCCCTGACGTGGCAGATCGAGAATTTCGGGGCCGGGCCTGTCGACGTAAAGCGCTTCGAGCAGGTCGACACGATGCGTCCTGACGGCGCGCTGGTTGATCGACCCCTTGTCGGTCACCTCGCCGCGGTCGATATCGGGGGGCTCGGTCAGGATCAGGGCCCGCGCCACGTGGTTCGAACTGCCGGTGGCGCGTTGAGCCAGGGCTTGCAGGTTCGCTGCGAAGCGGCCGCGGATTTCGGGATGGGCCAGCAAAGTCTCGACCGCCGTGCCGGGCGGCAGCCCGGCAGTCCTCGCGCAGGATTCGAGGTCGGGAAAGATCATGGCCCCGATGAAGTTGCGGTCGAGGCCGGTCAGCACGACGTCGCGGATCAGTGGGGCACAGGCGCCGATCACGGCCGAACGCACGGCTGCAAAATTCACCCACGTTCCGGTCGATAGCTTGAAGTCCTCGCTCACCCGGCCATCGAAAACAAACCCCTGCGAAAGGTCGTCGGCGTCGGCGTAACGCACGGCGTCCCCGATCTGGTAAAAGCCCAGTTCGTCGAATGCCGCAGCGGTCTTTTCCGCGTCGCGCCAATAGCCAGGAGTGACGTTGGGACCCTTGAGGCGCAATTCGAGCTTGTCGCCATTGGGCACCAGCCGCACTTCCATGCCGGCTGCCGGCAGGCCGATATGTCCTGCCTGCTCCACCGGCCAGGTGGTCGTGAAGGCGAACGGCGCCGTCTCGGTCGAGCCATAGCCGGTAATGATCATGACGCGCTCGCCCAGTTCGGCGCGGGCGGCGTGATCCAGACCGTCGAAAACATGCTGGGAGAGGCTTGCTCCGGCATATTGCAGCACCTTGAGACGGGCAAACAGGTTTCGGCGCACATCGGGATGCTCGCCGAAGGCGGCGACGAGGAATTCGTAGGCCTTGGGCACATTGAAGAACAGGGTCGGCTGTACATCCTTGAGGTTGCGCAGCGTCAGCCCGAAGCGGGCCGGTGTCGGCTGGCCGTCGTCCACATAGAAGGTGCCGCCATTGTAGATTGCGATGCCGACATTATGGCTGCCGCCGGCGACATGGTTCCACGGCATCCAGTCGAGCAGGACCGGTGGCTCGTCCTCGAGGAAGGCCAGCGCGGTGCGGATCATCTCTTGGTTGCACGACATCATCTGGTTGGTGGTGATGACGCCCTTGGGCAGGCCAGTCGATCCCGAGGTGAAGAGCACCTTTGCCACCGTCTCGGGAGTGATCGCCCCGTGCGCCGCCGCCACTGCCGGGGTCACCGGGGTCTTGAGCATCTCGGCAAGGCTCAGTCCCGGCCGCCCGTCCAGCGGGTGCGTTCGCACCACGACCGGAACATCGGGCGGCACCACGGCCGCGATCGCCTTGCCGAACTTTTCGCCATCGCTGGCGTAGACCATGCCGGGCGTCAGGAGGCCGAAAATGTGCCGCAACTTGTCGAAATCGGCGGAGATCAGCGAATAGGCCGGTGAGATCGGCGCATAGGGAATGCCCACCCAAATCGCCGCGAGGCCGAGCAGCAGGTGCTCGATCTCGTTGCCGGAAATGATCATCAACGGCCGCTCGGCGGAGAGCCCGGCGTCGAGCAGGGCCTGGGCGAGCGGCGGCAGGCTCTCGAGCACCTGGGCAAAGCTCAGCTTGCGCCAGTCCTCACCCGCGCGTCCGCGACAAGGATCGTATCAGGCGTCTTGCGCGCCCAGCCCTCTAGCGCGTCGACAATCGAGCGAGGATACGGCCGGAGAGGCTCGACCGAACGCACGATGGTGGTTCCGTCAGCCAGATGCTCAGCTTTGGCGGCCATGTTGCCCATCCGAACGGGCCGGATGGGGGTAGACTGGATGTGCATGAGATCCTCCCTCACGGATATAGTTATGCCTCATAACTAAACTGGGCGCAAGGCGGCTAAGGTGGACGGGGCGCCCCTACAGAATTAGCGTCGCAAGCCGATGTCGATCAGGGCCCGCCCCTCCGTCAACCGCGAGACGCAGGCGCACATGCGGCGGTTTTCGGCTTTTTCCTCGGGGCTGAGGAACACGTCGCGATGGTCGATCTCGGCATCGCGATCCAGCACCCGCACGGTGCAGAGGCCGCATTCGCCGCGCTGGCAGTCATAGATCATCTCGACGCCGGCCCCGAGCAGTGCATCGAGCAGCGTCTGGTCGGGACGCACCGCCACGGAGACGTCGCCATTGAGCACTTCGACCGTAAAGGGTCTCTCAGGATGCAGGCCAGAGTCGCCGAACACTTCGTAGCGCAGGCGACTCATCGGGCGGTCGGCGGCGGCCCAGGCAACCTTCGCCGCCTCCAGCATGCCGATGGGGCCGCAGAGATAGCACTCGGCATCCGCCGGCAGGGCCGCGAACTCGGATGCAAGGTCGATGTGCCCGCCCTCGCTACTGTCATAGAGGTCGCACCGGTCGCCGAGCAGCGCGATCAGCTCGTCGGCGAAGGCCAATCGAGCGCGCGATCTGGCGGTATAGACCAGCCGCAGCGTGGCACCCCGCGCCACCAGAGCCTTGGCCATCCCGTAGATCGGGGTGATGCCGATGCCACCCGCCAGCAGCAGGTACTGACCGGCGCGCCAGTTCAACTCGAAGCGGTTCTCCGGCAAGGTGAGCCGTACCGCCTGCCCGGGCGCCAGCGACCACATGAAGCGCGAGCCCCCGCGGCTCTGCGGATGGAGCTTGACCGCCATGGCGATCCGGCCTGCCGGCGCCGGGATCACGGTATAGGTGCGGATCGCCGACTCGCCCTCGATCTCGACCCGGATTGAACTGTGCGAACCCGGATCGAAACGCGGCGCGCCGCCCTCGACTTCGAACTCGAGATAGCGGACGTCCTCGGCCACTCGACGGCTTTCGATCAGGCTCGCATCGCGCCATTCGACCCGGTTGCGCATACTCTACCCCACCACCAGCGATAGGGCGGGAACGCGCCGGATCAGGCTGCGGTCCTCGTCGAGCACATGCTCGAGGTTCTGCCTCGCAAGCCGGGCGTGCTCCCGGGCCAGCGATTCGGCTCGTGCGCCTTCGCGCATCTCGATGGCATTGACCATGGCGCGATGTTGCGCCTGGGCCCCGTAAAGGGTGCGGCGGAAGGCCGGCACGTCGGCCTGCTTGTCGAGGAAGGCGCTGGGCGACGCGAAGGGCAGGCTCGTCACTCGCTCGATCTCGCTGCGGATGGTCTGGCTGGCGAGGCCCCAGAGACGTTCGTGAAAGGCAGCATTGAGATCGACATAGCGATCGAAATCCATCGCCTCGACCTCGCCGCGCAGCGCCACGTCGAGTTCGGCCAGCAGTCGGTGCAATTCGCCCATGCGGGCCGGCGCCACCCCGCGTTCAGCCGCCAGCCGCAGTGCCGTGCCTTCGAGCACGCCGCGCAGCTCGATGGCATCGATGACGTCCTCGCGGGAAAAGCTGCGGACCGCATAGCCACCGGAGGGAATGGTATCGACCAGGCCCTCCTGCCCCAGCCGCGCCAGGGCGGCGCGCAAGGGCGTGCGCGAGATACCGAGCTTTTCGGCCAGCGCCACTTCAGACAGGCGGGAGCCGGCGCCGATTTCGCCGGAAACGATGAGATCGCGCACGCCCATCAGGGCGCGTTGCGACTGCAGGGCACGATCGAGCGCTCCATCATTCGGCCGCCTGCCGCAGGGCGGCTTCCTCGGCGATCATCCGGTCGATGAGCCGCCGCGCCCACATCGAGCCGGCATCGATATTGAGGTTGTAGATGACATGGTCGGGATTGGCGTCGATGGCCCGCTGCTGGGCTTCGAGGATGCGCTCGTCTTCCCGGAAGATCGCCGACACTCCCTCCCGCAGATTGTGTGTGCGCGCCTGTTCGTCGATCTTGTAGTTGCGGGCGAAGGCCCAGAAATAGTGACAGGTCTTCTCGGTTTCGGGTGTCATGGTGTTGAGCACAAAGCCGTTCACCCCCTGGCTGCGATCACCCTCGGGTGCCCCCGTGCCGGTCGGCGCCACGCCGACATCGATGGCAATGGTGGCCGGCGCCTGGAAATTGATGATCTGCCAGCGGTCGACATTGCCCGGCTTGCCGAGTTGGCGGCGCCAGAAGGGTGGCGCGTCGATGTCGAGCATCCACCGGGTGATGGTGGCGCTGGACTCGGTGTGGGTCGCCTCGAACGGCGCTTCGGCAACGGCACGGTTGCCAATCGAGGAGCCATGCACATAGGTCTCGTGCGTCAGGTCCATGAGGTTGTCGATGACCAGCCGGTAGTCGCACTTGGCGTGAATGTACTTGCCGTCGGCAGCCCAGGCCGGATCGTCGTTCCAGTTCAGGTCCGGCACCAGTGCCGGGTCGGCCAGCGCCGGGTCGCCCATCCACAGCCAGATGAATCGGTGCCGCTCTACCAACGGATAGGACCGGACGCAAGCCGAAGGATTTATGGTGTCCTGGGACGGCATGTATACACATCGTCCCGAGTCGTCGAATTCGAGGCCATGATAACCGCAGATGACATTGTCGCCGTGCAGTTCACCCATCGAGAGCGGCAGCAGCCGATGCCAACACGCATCGGCTAGCGCAACGGCAGCTCCATCCTGCTTCCTGTACAGAACAACTGGCTTTTTGCAGATGGTGCGCGGCAGCAATTCGCGCTTGATCTCGACATCCCAGGCGGCGGCGTACCAGGCGTTGAGCGGAAATGCCGTCTCGTGCATCGTGACCTCCCAGTCTCCCTCGATGAGCGATTGAACACCACCTGTATACAATTTGCAAGATTCTGATTGCCAAGCGTTCGGGATCGCGCGATCACCCCAGCACCAGAGTGGAGGAGTCACCATGGCCGTTGACAAGCCGCCCTATCACGCCGACGTCGTCGGCAGTTTCCTGCGCCCCGAGAGCGTGCATGCGGCCCGAAAGGCGCATTGCGACGACAAGACCCTGTCGGCCGAGGCCCTCGCCGAGATCGAGGATGCGGCGATCAAAGACGTGATCCGCATGCAGGAAGAAGCCGGCCTCAAGGCGGTGACCGATGGTGAGTTCCGTCGCGCCTGGTGGCACTTCGATTTCATGGGCATGCTGGACGGCCTCGATATCGAGCATCGCGAGACCGGCGGCATCCAGTTCCATGGCGTGGCTACCAAAGCCGACGTGCCGGTGATTACCGGCAAGCTCGGTTTCCCGGCCGACCATCCGATGCTCGAACACTTCAAGTTCGTGGCAGCCAATACCAAGGTGACGCCGAAAATCTCGATCCCCGGCCCGAGCGCCATCCACTTCCGCATCGCCCAGGACGATATCGGCGTTGCCGCCTATCGTGATGACGCCGAGGAGTATTTCGCCGACATCACCGCCACCTACAAGGATGCCGTCACCGCCTTCTATGCCGCCGGCTGCCGCTACCTGCAGATGGACGACATCTTCTTTGCCTATCTCTGCGATCCCAAGATCCGTGCCGACCGCAAGGCCAAGGGCGAGGATCCCGATTGGCTGATCGGCCGCTATGCCAAGATGATGCACGACGCCATCGTCGACCGGCCCGACGACATGCTGATCGGCATGCATATGTGCCGGGGCAACTTCAAGTCGACCTGGGTGGCCGAGGGTGCCTACGATCCGGCGGCCGACGCGATCTTCAACCAGACCGATGTCGACATCTATTTCATGGAGTACGACTCGGATCGCGCCGGCGGGCTGGAACCGCTGCGCCTCCTGCCCAAGGGCAAGAAGCGTGTGCTGCCTGGGTTCATCACCACCAAGACCGCCGAACTCGAAGACCTCGACGATCTCAAGCGCAAGTTCGAGGCGGCGTCGCAATATGCCGATATCGAACAGCTCGGCATCGCCCCGCAATGCGGCTTCGCCTCCACCGAGGAAGGCAATGCCATCACCATGGACGATCAGCGGCGCAAGCTCGACCTCGTGGTCAAGACCGCCCAGGCCATCTGGGGCAGCGTCTAGCCGCCCTGCCCGGCGCCGGACCTACCCGACGCCGGCGCCTCACGGCAGCCCGACATAGTTCTCGGCAAGGCTCTGCTGCGCCACGCGCGACCCGCTCAGATAGTCGAATTCGGCTCGCTGGATGCGGCGCCCGAAGGCGCCGGTCTCCGGGAAGACGTGCAACAGGCTCGTCATCCACCAGCTGAAGCGCTCGGCCTTCCAGATGCGCGCGAGCGCCCGGGCCGAGTAGCTGTCGATCCCTGCTTCCGAGCCTTCCTGCACTGCCTCGATCAGGGCGTCTGCGAGGATCGCCACGTCGCCCATGGCGAGGTTCAGCCCCTTGGCGCCGGTCGGGGGCACGATATGGGCGGCGTCGCCGGCAAGGAACAGCTTGCCGAAGCGCAGTGGCTCGGCCACGAAGCTGCGCAGCTGGGCGATGGATTTTTCGATCGACGGGCCGATTTCGAGCCTTTCGGCCGTCTCTGGGTCGAGCCGGTGCCGCAATTCGTCCCAGAACCGATCGTCGGACCAGGCCTCGACCTGTTCCTGCGCTTCAACCTGCACGTAGTAGCGTGACCGGGTCGGCGAGCGCTGCGAGCAAAGGGCAAAGCCGCGCTGGTGATGGGCATAGATCAGTTCCGGGTCGACGGGCGGCTTGTCGACCAGCACGCCGAGCCAGCCGAACGGATAGACGCGCTCGAAGGTTCGGATCGAGCCCTCCGGCACGCTGGCCCGGCTGGCGCCGTGATAGCCGTCGCAGCCGGCGATGAAGTCGCAGTCGATGCGATGCGTCGTGCCGTCCCGGCGATAGGTGACCCAGGGCCGGCGGTCGAAATCGTGCAGTTGCACGTCCTCGGCCTCGTAGATCGTTGTGCCCTCGCGGATCGCCATGAGGTCGCGCGTCACCTCGGTCTGGCCATAGACCATCACCTGCTTGCCCACGAGCCCGGTGAAGTCGATATGCAGGCGGTCGCCGTCAAATGTCAGCGCCGTGCCGTGATGCACGAGGCCCTCGGCATGCATCCGCTGCCCTGCCCCGGCGCGGTCGAGCAGGTCGACGGCGCCCCATTCCAGCACCCCGGCCCGGATGCGCCCGAGCACGTAGTCGGCGCTCTTTCGCTCGAGAATGACCGCGTCGATCCGCGCCTGCTCAAGCAGCCGCCCAAGCATCAGCCCGGCCGGCCGGCCCCGATAATCACCACCTGTGTCCGCAAGCTCTGGTCCTCCCTTGGGCCAAGCATGCGGATGATCGCCAGGTTGAGAATGGACAGGCCGCGCATTCGCTTGCACTATCCGAACATGGATACGATCCCGATCTACGGCCTCTACGGCGAACAGGACTCCAGTACCGACTGGCTGCATTGGGAGAGCATTCAGTCGCGCAGCCGGCTGCACGGCTATCGCATCGATCCGCACCGGCACGAGCAATTCTTCCAGGTGCTGGTCCTGACCCGTGGCGCGGGCGAGGTCACGCTGGACGGAATCGACCATCGGCTGGCCCCGACCAGCGTCGTCGTCGTCCCCGCGCTGACCGTTCACGGTTACCGCTTCAGCGAGGATGTCGACGGACTGGTGCTGACCCTGATGGAGCGCGACATCGGCGCCGTCGAACTGCAGGTCCCCCCGCCCATGGTGCTGGCGCAGGAGACGCGACGGCTGGTCGCCGCCACGAAAAGCCTCGTCGAGGAAGCGCGGATCGCCGGGCCGGCACATGAAGCGGCAATGCGCGCCCTGCTCACTTTGCTCGTCGTCGAGATCCACCGCAGCCGACGCGACGTCATCGCTCAGGCAGTGCCCGACCGGGCCCTCGGCGTGGCGCAGCGCTTTCGCGCGCTGGTCGAGGAGAAGTATCGCGAGACCCGCCGGGTCGGCGACTATGCCGGGGCGCTGGGGATCAGCCCGACCCATCTCAACCGCGTCTGCCGGCGGGTGACCGGGACGACGGCGCTGGGTCTGATCGAGAGGCGGATCGGGCTCGAAGCGCGGCGGATGCTGGCCTTTTCGACGCTCTCGATCAAGCGGATCGGCGGCGAGCTGGGATACGAGGACCCGGCCTATTTCACCCGCGTCGTCACCCGCGTCCTCGGCGCGCCGCCCAGCGCCTTCCGGCGCGATCGGACCTAGCGGAGCCTTGACGCCTGCTCGCGCAATACGTCCATTAGCAGGGTGGCAGGAAACTCCGAGGCGACTTCGCCGCGGGTGGTGAAGCCGACCGGCCCCAGCGAATGGCTGGTATCGACCGGCAGCAGCACCAGGTCGCCTTCGACCACGTCGCGTGCCACCACGCCCTCGGAAATGATCCAGATCGCGTCGGTTTCCTGCACATAGGCCCGGCCGAAGGCGTCCGAAACGGTCTCGATCTGGTCGCGCAGATTGGTGACGCCGTTGGCCAGCAGCATGCGGTCGACCAAAGGCCGGATCACCGCGCCGCGGGTCGGCATCATGATTTGATAAGGCTCGATCCGGTGCAGCGAGAAGGGCTTGAGGCCAAGCAGCGGATGGCCGGGCCGCACCACCATCACGACGCGCTCCGAATAGAGCGGCTCGAAAGCGAGGCCGACCATGGCCGAAGGCTCGGCCATGCGGCCGATGATGAAATCCATCTCGGCGGTGCGCAAGAGGGCCAGCAGGTGATCATTGGGCCCGGTGACGATCTGCACCCGGATATTGGGGTGGTCGGCGGTAAAGGCGGCCACTGCCGCGGGCAGCAGCCGTGCCGAGACGGTCGGCAGCGCCCCGACCCTGACGCTGGTGCCCGCGACATTGCCCTTGACCGCATCCATGCCCAGCCGCAGCGAGGCGAGGCTGTTGGAGGCATAGCGATAGAACACGTCGCCGAATGCGGTCAGGGTCAGCGTCCGCCGGCTGCGGTCGAACAGTTCGCCGGCCAGCACCTCCTCGAGCTCCTTGATGGTCTTGGAGGCCGCCGGCTGGCTGATGTTGAGGACCCGCGCGCCCTCGACGACGCTCTTGAGCCGCGCCACTTCCAGAAAGCACGCGATGTGCCGCAAGCGGATGCGTGGATCGATGATGCGCTGCGCCAATTCCATCCCCTCCGGTTATGCGTCAAGGGCTGCAGCGACGGAATTTCCTTAGCCAGGCCGCCGCGTCATAACCCTGAAGTTATTCACGACTAGGTCATACTCATTTTCCTTTGACCGTGCCAGCGCGTAAGCTTCACCTCGGAGCGAGGAACAATGTCATTCGTGCGGATAAATGGGGTGCTGCTGCACTACGGGCTGGCGGGTCCGCCGGCTGCGCCGGTGATCGTCTTCGCCAATTCGCTGGGGACCGACCTGCGCATCTGGGACGGGGTCGTTGACCAACTGGCGACCCGTTACCGAATGGTGACCTATGACAAGCGCGGTCACGGCCTTAGCGATGCGCCACCGGGCGACTACACACTCGATGATCATGTCGCCGACCTCGCCGGTTTGCTCGACCATCTGGGCATCGTACGCGCCGCGCTCTGTGGCGTCTCGATCGGCGGGCTGATCGCGCAGGGTTTTGCGCTGCGATATCCCACACGGGCCGATCGCCTCGTGCTCTGCGACACGGCGGCGAAATTCGGCGACGCAACGCTCTGGAACGGCCGGATCGCCGCCATCGAGCAAGGCGGGATGGCGGCCATTGCCGATGCGGTGATGGAGCGCTGGTTCAGCCCCGGTTTCTTCGCCCTACAGCCCGATATGCTGGCCGGCTGTCGCAATCTCTTCCTGCGCTCGGACGCAGCGGGCTACAGGTCGACATGTGCCACGCTGCGTGACGCAGATCTCACTGCCCGAGTGCGCGACATCGTCTGCCCGGCGCTGGTGATCGCCGGCAGCGCCGACAAGTCGACCCCGGTTGACCTGGTCCGGAGCCTTGCCGAAGCCGTTCCCGGGGCCCGCTTCGAGGTCATCGACGGCGCCGGGCACATCCCATCGATCGAGCAGCCGGAGACACTTGCCGGGCTCATCGCCAACTTTCTCGAGGAGGCCAGACATGGCTGACAGAACGCTTTTCGAGCGCGGCATGGCGACGCGTCGCTCGGTTCTGGGCGACGGCCACGTCAACGGCGTCACCGCCCGCACCTCCGCCTTCGACGAGGACTTTCAGGCTTTCATCACCGAGGGCGCCTGGGGGTCGGTCTGGTCGCGGCCGGGCCTGACCAAACGCGAAAGATCCCTGATCACCCTGGCCCTGCTTGCAGCACTCGGCCATGACGAAGAGGTCGCGATGCATGTGCGGGCGACTGCCAATACCGGCGCCACGCCGGAAGACATCAAGGAAGCGCTGCTGCATGTTGCGGTCTATGCTGGCGTTCCGGCGGCCAACCGGGCCTTCCGGATCGCCAAGGACGAGCTTGCCAAGCGCCAGGAGGCTGGACAATGAGCGGGATCATCCTTCCGGGCGCCGACGGGGCGCTTTATCAGCGCGACCGCGCCTGGCACCCGCCTGCCGATACGCCCGGCTACAAGAGTTCCACCTTCCGTGCTCCGAAGCAGTCGTTGCTGGCGCTCGGCCCGACCAAATCCGAGCTCAGCGGCCCGACTTTCGGCCACGAGAGGCTCGGGGCCCTGGACAATGACCTCATCCGCAATTTCAGCCAGGACGGCACCGAGGCCATCGGTCAGCGCCTCGTGGTCTATGGGCAGGTGCTCGACGAGAACGCCCGCGCCGTGCCCAACACACTGGTCGAGTTCTGGCAGGCCAATGCCGGCGGGCGCTACCGGCACAAGAAGGAAGGGTATCTCGCCGCCATCGATCCAAATTTTGGCGGCTTCGGGCGGGCGCTGACCGACGAGAACGGCTTTTACTCGTTCCGCACCATCAAGCCGGGCGCCTATCCCTGGCCGAATGGCGGCAATGATTGGCGGCCGGCGCATATTCATTTTTCGGTCTTCGGCCATGCCTTCGCGCAACGGCTGATCACCCAGATGTACTTCGAGGGCGACCCGATGATCTGGCAGTGCCCGATCGTGGCCACGGTGCCGGACAAGGCGGGCATCGACCAGCTCATCGCCCGGCTCGATCGTCACAACACCACGCCCATGGATGCTCTGGCCTATCGTTTCGACATCATCCTGCGTGGCCGTCGCTCCACCATGTTCGAAAACAAGCTGGAGGGAAACTGATGCTGCACCCGGTCCCCACCCTCAAGGAAACCCCGTCGCAGACCGCCGGTCCCTATGTACATATCGGCATGACACCGAATTTCTGCGGCATCACCGGGGTGATCGATGCCGATCCGGGCCTCACCATACTGACCCCCGACACCAGGGGCGAACGCATCGACATCGTCGGCCGGGTGTTCGACGGTTCCGGCGCGCCGGTTTCAGACGCCGTTATCGAACTCTGGCAGGCCGACGCCGATGGCGACTTTGCTGCGCCGCCAAGCCGCGAGTCCAATTCGCGTCCGAGCTTTGTCGGCTGGGGCCGGCAGCCGGCCAATGCCGATGGCAGCTTCACCTTCCAGACCATCAAGCCCGGCCCGGTCGAAGGCCCCGACGGCCGCCCGCAGGCCCCGCATGTCTCGCTTTGGATCGTCGCACGCGGCATCAATATCGGCCTCCAGACCCGGCTCTACTTCTCCGACGAAGCGGCGGCCAACGAGACCGACTATGTGCTCAACAAGATCATGGACAAGCGGCGGCGCCCGACCCTGATCGCGCAGCTTGAGGATGGCGACGTGCCGCGCTACGTGCTCGACATTCACCTGCAGGGGCCGAACGAAACGGTGTTCTTCGACTTCTGACCGGGCCATAGTGGCGGCATGACATCCCTCCTCTCCGCCCTTGTCGGCGACGACAGCATCGCCGCCCTGCTCAACGATGCGGCCCAGTTGCACGCCATGCTGGCGGTCGAGCGCACGCTCGCCGAAGCCAGTGCCGAGGTCGGCTGGATCGCGGCCGACTCGGCCATTGCCATCGGCGAAGTGGTCGCGGCCTTCAGCCCCGACTGGGACAAGCTCAAGCAGGGCATGGCCCGCGACGGCGTGGTGGTGCCCGAACTCCTGGCTCAGCTGCGCCGCCGGCTACCCGAGGATCATCGCGAGGCATTGCACAAGGGCGCCACCAGTCAGGACATCATCGATACCGCGCTTATGCTGCAGGTCGGCAAGGCGCTTGTGCTGCTCGAGCCGCGCATCGGCGACATTCTCGCCCGGCTCACCGTGCTGTCCGGCCGCTTTGGCCAGCAGCCGCTGATGGCCCATACCCGCATGCAGGCAGCGCTGCCGACGCGCTGGGGGGCCAAGCTCGACAGCTGGGCCGAGCCGCTGGGCCGGCATCTCAAGTCACTCGAACGCATGCGCAGCGAAGTGCTGGTGCTGCAGCTCGGCGGCCCGGTAGGTGACCGCAGCAGTTTTGGCGGCCATGGCGACGCTCTCGCCGCCGCCATGGCGTGTCGGCTCGACCTGGGCAATGCGCCGCCCTGGCACGCGACCCGCGACTCGATCGTCGGCCTCGGCGGGCGCCTCGCTCTGCTCACCGGCACGCTGGGCAAGATCGGCGCCGACATCGCGCTGCTGGCCCAGACCGAAGTGCACGCCCTGACGCTCGCCGATGGCGGCGGGTCCTCGGCCATGGCGCACAAGTCCAATCCGGTCGCCGCCGAAACGCTGGTGGCTCTGGCTCGCTACAATGCCGGGCTCGCCGGCACCCTGCAGCAGGCCATGGTGCATGAGTACGAGCGATCCGGCGCCGCCTGGACGCTCGAATGGCTGACCCTGCCGCCGATGCTCGAGACCACCGGCGCCAGCCTGCGACTGGCCATCCAGTTGCTCGACCAGATCCGGATCACTTGAGGCCTACGGTTATAGATTTTTGCCGCGACTGGCGTGATTTCGGCGATCTGGTTTGGCTTAGCATAACCCTCAGGCTATCAGTGGCGGACGCCATTTCATTTCCGTTGCGGCGCGCATGCTGCCATTGATGGCATGGAGGGCCCGAAAGGACTGCGCATGGACAAGACGGTGAAAGACCTCGCCGCGGCAGTCGCCGATATCGAGGATGGCATGGTGCTGATGATCGGCGGCTTCGGTGGCGCCGGTGCCCCCATCGAACTGATCCATGCCCTGATCGACCGGTTCATCGCCACCGGCAGCCCGAAAAATCTCACCGTGGTCAACAACAATGCCG
>JACDQI010000093.1 GCA_015657675.1 Devosia sp. | reverse complement strand
TTACGGCAGCTGGTGGCCGGCGGCGGTGAAGAGCCGGTACCATTCGGGGCGCGACAGCTTCACGTCGGAGCCGGCGGCGCATTCCTTGACTCGGCCCGGATTGGTGGTGCCCAGCACCACCTGGATATCGGCCGGGTGCCGGGTGATCCAGGCCACGGCGACGCCGGTCGGGGTGATGCCATGCGCCGCCGCGATCTCGTGGAGCGCGGTGTTGAGTTCGGGATAGTTCTCGCGGTCGCCGACAAACACCCCGTCGAACCAGCCCTTCTGGAAGGGCGACCAGGCCTGCAGCGTCATCTTGTTGATGCGCGAATAGTTGAGGATGTCGTTGTCGCGCGACACCGACTGCTGCAGGTGGTCCATATTGGCGGCCACGCCCTGCGCAACTAGGTTGGCGTGGGTGATCGAGAGCTGCATCTGGTTGGCCACCAGCGGCTGGTTCAGCGCGGTCTTGAGCAGATCGATCTGACCCGGCGTCTGGTTGGAGACGCCGAAATGGCGGACCTTGCCGGCCTTGTGCAACTGGTCGAATGCCGCCGCGACTTCCTCGGGCTCGACCAGCGCGTCAGGCCGATGCAGCAGCAGGATGTCGAGATAGTCGGTCTTCAGGGCCTTGAGCGAGCCCTCGACGCCTTCGACAATGTTCTCCTTGGAGAAGTCGAAATAGCCCTTCCGGATGCCGACCTTGCTCTGGATCAGCACCTCTTCGCGGGCCTTGCCGCTCAGCGGCACAGCGTCGCCGAAGCGCTTCTCGCAGAGGTGGCGCTCGCCGCCATAGATGTCGGCATGGTCGATCATGTTGATGCCGAGATCGCGCGCGGTGTTATAGAGCGTGCGGATTTCGGCATCGGTCATGGTCTTGATGCGCATCAGCCCCAGCACGAGGCTGGAGACGGCGATGCCCGTGCTGGCGAGTTCGTGGGTTTTCATCGGTTTTCTCGGCGGGAAAGGGTGATCAGAGGCTGGCCACTGCCATCAGTTGCAGCACCAGAACGAGCCAGAACACGGTCAGGATCCCCAGCCCGACGGTGTAGGCCCAGAAGCGGCGGATGACGTTGTTATCGGTGATGTGGATCGCGGCGTGAAGATAGCGCGAGATCACGAAGGCCCAGGCGAGACCCAAGTCGAACCAGGTTGGACCGAGGGCCAGCGCCAGCCCGCAGGCCACATAGAACAGCAGCGGCAGCTGGAACTGGTTGTCGACGGCGTTCGACACCTGCTTTTCGCGCTCCGGCCAGCCCTGGCGGGAGAGCGCGATGTCACGGATGCTCACTTCGCCGCGCAGGATCATCGGGATGCGGATCGAGCCCAGATACCACACCAGCCCCAGGGCAAGCGCCCCCTGGGCCAGCATGGCGACGATCAGGGCAACCGCAATCCCATCCATGGGTTAGAGGCCGCCGCGATAGTTCGGCGCTTCACGGGTGATCGAGACGTCGTGCACATGGCTTTCGTGCAGCGCCGCGCCGGAGATCCGGACGAACACCGAGTTTTCCTTGAAGTCCGGCAGATTGTGGGCGCCGGTGTAGCCCATCGCCGCCCGCAGGCCGCCGGCCAGCTGGTGCAGCACGTTGCGGCCGGCCCCTTGTACGGGCACCTGGCCCTCGATGCCTTCGGGCACCAGGCTTCATCTGATCGCGCACGTCCTGCTGGAAGTCGCGAGTCGGCCGAACCCGAGCCCAT
>JACDQI010000092.1 GCA_015657675.1 Devosia sp. | reverse complement strand
CGTCACCGGCCCATCCACCCCCACCCCTGTCCCCTCCCCGCAAGGGGGAGGGTGACCCGACTGGCAGTGTCGCGCCTGCACTAGCACCCACCCCTCGCCCAGTTTTGACTTGCCAATTCATCCGCTCCGGCGCCAATTTTGCCCAGGGGCACAGGGCAAGAGGGATTCCCATCATGAAACGCTTGGTTATCGGTCTGGCAGCAATGCTGTTGGCCGCCGCGCCTGTCGCGGCGCAGGACGTCGGTACCGTTGACTGGAACGGTCATCCGGTCGTGCTCAAGAGCGATCAGACCTGGTTTTTCGACTGCGGCGGTTATCCGGCGATGATGAGCCAGACCATCCGCATGGCCTTCTGCTTTGATCCCTCGGTCTGGTCGAGAGGCGAGACCGTCGGGGTGCAGGAGTTCACGTATCTCAGTAACGACAACACCACCGGCGTCACCGTCATCCCTGATGCCAATATCTATACGATGGCTGACCTCCACAAAGCGGTGCCGGAATCGGCCGCCACGAATGGCAGCACCACGGTCGACAAGATCAACGCCAGCGACGCGCCCTCGATCAGCATCGATGGTCGCACCTGGATGGGCACCCGCTACACGCTGGGCGTCGAAGGTCAGGAGTTCGCCTATCTCGACTACGACGCCAAGGCCAAGGCGTTCCTCGGCCAGGTGATCTCGGCCAAGGATCGATAACCACCAGCGGTGGCCAAAAAGAAGAGGGGTCCCGGTTGGGACCCCTCAGTCGTTCAGGTCGTCCGACCTAAAGCGCCAGCAACTGCTCGAAATGCTTGCCGAGCTGGGCCTGCGGGATGTTGGTCAGGTCCTTGGGCATCTCGGCGACCACGGTTTCCCGCAGCTTGGGGCTGAGCGCCGGGCGGATATCGCCAAGCGCCGTCGGCGCCGCGGCGATGATCAGGCGATCAAAGCGACCACCCTGGCGCTGCGTTTCGAGTTCATCGGCCAGCCCCTGCACGAAGCGCGTCTCGCGCTGCTGCACGGGATCGGCCTCCTGCATGGCTGATTTCGAGCCCATGCCGCCGCCGGACTGGCGTCCCGGGCGGTCGGAGTTGATGTCCTGTGCGCGCAGCGTGGCCTGGCTGAAGTGCAGGTCGGGCACGGCCACCAGCCCCTTGCCGGGACCGCCATGCTCAAAAACCTGTGCTTGGGCGCCATCGGCGACGAGGACCCAGGTGACTGTGGCTTTCATGGGGGAGCTCCTTTGGTTGGTCGGAGGCCCAACGCCTGAGCCGGCAAATGGTTGATGCATCAGGGTTCGGTGTGGTCTCGATCAATAAGTCTGATTGGCCCGATCCGCTGCACGCTGCTATGCAGCGCCTTTGCAAGACCGGTCGCATGGCCGGGGAAGGACGCATGTGGCGTCGGTGACCAGTCCACCTCTCAGCTCGGACCAGCAGAAACTGCGCGATGGCCTCGGCGCCGGGCTCGCAGCCTATCTGCTCTGGGGATTCCTGCCGCTGCTGTTCAAGCTGGTCGAGAGCGTTGGCTCGGTCGGTGTGGTGGCCGAGCGCACGTTCTGGTCGCTGCTGTTCGTCGGCGGCATCCTGCTGGTGACACGCCGCATGGGCGAAGTGCGCGCGGCGCTGTCCGACTTCAAAACCGTGCGCGCCATGGCGTTCTCGGCGCTGCTGCTCGCGACCAACTGGCTGATCTATGTCTGGGCGGTGGAAACCGACCAGGTGCTGGAGGCGAGCTTTGGCTACTTCGTCAACCCGATGGTCAACGTCGCCATCGGCATGGTGGTCCTGGGCGAGCGTCACAACCGGGTGCAGGGCATTGCCATCCTGATCGCCCTCGTCGCTTTGGTCATCCAGGCCATCGGCCTTGGCCGCATTCCCTACATTGCCCTCAGCCTGGCGCTGAGTTTCGGGTTCTACGGCTTTGTCCGGAAAACCGCGCCGGTCGCCGCGACGGCTGGGCTGTTTGTCGAAACCCTGCTCCTTGCACCCCTCGCCATCGGGTTTCTGATCTGGTCGTTCGTCAGCAATGGCCCGGGTCTGCATGCCGACCCGATGATTGCCTTCCTGCTGGTACTCACCGGGCCGGCCACCGCCGTGCCGCTGCTGCTCTTCAACTATGCCGTCCAGCGCCTCCGGCTCACCACCATCGGCATGCTGCAATACATTGCCCCCTCCATCGCATTCGTGCTCGCCATCATCGTTTTCGGCGAACACCTCAACCTGACGCGCGTGCTGAGCTTTGCGCTGATCTGGGTGTCGCTCGCCGTGTTCACGCTGGGGTCGATGCAGCGCCGGGTGCCGCCGCCGGTCTGAGGTCGCGGATGGTTTGTGCGATGGCCCGGAACACCGGCGCATAGGGCGAACCCTCGCGCCAGCAGAGTTTTAGGTCCCGCCCGACGCCCGGCGCCGCCAACTCATGCACCCGGATACGCGCCGTCGCTTCCTTGCGCAGTGCGATCTCGGGCAGCAGCGTCATCCCCAGCCCGTTGGCGACGAACTCGACGATGGTCGAGAGCGAGGTCGCGGCAAATGTCCGCCCCGCCGCCGCATCCAGCCCGCAGGCCGCAATCGCCTGATCGCGGAAGCAGTGCCCCTCGTCGAGCAGCAGCATGCGGCCGCCGTCGATGTCGCCGAGCCGCACCGGGTCCGTTGACGTCTCGCCGGCGCTCGTCGCCAGCACGAAACGGTCATGAAACAGTGGTTCAAGCGTCAGCCGAGGGCCACCACCCGGCGGCGAGCTGGCGATCAGCGCCAGGTCGATGCTGCCTGCGGCGAGGCCTTCCAGCAGCGCGTCGGTACGGCTTTCGCTCACCGCAAAGCCGAGTTCCGGCATCGCTTGCCGCAGCGCCGGGAAGATATCGGGCAGCAGATAGGGGGCGACAGTGGGAATCAGCCCGAACCGTAGCGGTCGTACCGGCCGGCCACGCTGGCCGCTCGCCAGAGCCTCCACCGCGTCGGCGCTGTCGATGGCCCTTTGCGCCAGATCAACGAATTCGCGACCGAACGGCGTCAGACTTACCCCACGTTGCAGGCGGTCGAAGAGGGCGGCCCCGCAGATCGCCTCGAGCGCCAGGATTTGCTGGCTCAGCGCTGGCTGGGAAACGGCACAGAGTTCGGCGCGCGGCCGAATG
>JACDQI010000091.1 GCA_015657675.1 Devosia sp. | reverse complement strand
CATCCTGAGCCTGTCGAAGGACGAGGCCTTGGCACTGCGGCCCGACCTCGTGGTCCGACACGCTCACCATGAGGTCTCCGAACAGCCAGAGAACGACTTAGGTCGCGGCGTGCCGTTCTGATGCAGCACGTGCCCTGCAAGATACAGCGAGCCGCAGAAGACGACGCGCACGGGCTTGCCCCTAGCCGCCACCGCCGCCAGGGCGTTGAGGATGGACTTGGACTCTTCGGCCGCAATGACTGCTGCCGAGGCGCCCGCCACAATGGCCGAGCCGGGATGGGCATTCGGTTCGCCCGGAATGGTGAGACCGAAGGCCTGCTCGGCCATGCCGGCGAACGGCGCGAAGAAGTCGGCAGGCTTCCGGGTGTTCATCATGCCGACGATCATCACCAGCGGCAGCCGGTGGCGGGCGTCGATCTCGCGCAGCGCCAGCGACAGCGCCGCAGCGCCATGCGCGTTGTGGCCGCCATCGAGCCAGATTTCCGAGCCAGCCGGGAGCAAGCTCGGGAGCGTACCTTCGAGCCGCATCAAACGGGCCGGCCAATTGACCGTCCGCAGCCCCTTGGCGATGTCGGCATCGCTCACCGGCAGGTCGAAGTGGCGCACGGCGGCGATCGCCAGCGCGGCGTTCTCGAACTGATGCGGCCCCAGCAGCGCCGGGGGCGGCAGGTCGAGCAGGCCGTCATTGTCCTGGTAGACCAGCCGGCCATCCTCGTTACGGCCGTCAAAGTCCTCGCCGAGGATCAGCGGGGTGATGCCGAGGCGGGCGGCCGAGCGCGCCAGCACGTTTCGGCCTTCGTCGCGCTGGCGGCCGAACACCGCCTTGGCGCCGCGCTTGAGGATGCCCGCCTTGCTCACCGCAATCTCGCCAATGGTATTACCGAGGAAAGCCTGGTGATCGAGATCGACCGGGGTAATCACCACGCCAAGCGGGTTCTTGACCACGTTGGAGGCGTCATAGGTGCCACCCATGCCGGTTTCCAGCAGCAGGTAGTCGGCTTTCACTTCGGCGAAGAGCTTGAAGGCTGCCGCCGTGGTGATTTCGAAGAAGGTGATCGGCGCACCGCCATTGGCGGCCTCGCAGGCCTCCAGCGCCTGGTTGAGCCGGCGCGACGAGACCAGCTTGCCGGCCAGCCTTATGCGCTCGTTGAAGCGCACCAGGTGTGGCGAGGTCAGCACGTGCACGGTTTTGCCCGAGGCTTCGAGGAAGGCGCGCAGGAACGCCACCGTCGAGCCTTTGCCATTGGTGCCGGCGACATGGATCACCGGCGGCATGTGCTCTTCGGGGTGGCCCAGCTGGCGAGCAGCCGCTCAATGCGCTCCAGGCTGAGGTCAATCAGCTTGGGATGGAGCGCGAGCAGGCGCTTCAAAATGGCGTCGGTACGGGACACGGGGACGAGATTCTCGAACAGCAGCACGGGGCGCTTCTAGCACCGGGCGTTGCGGCAGACGAGCCGTCCCGGTGCCCTCCTGTTGCGGGAGCGGCCCCGCGTCCTATTCGGCGTGCGCGGCTTCGGGCGGGGCGATAGCGAGCTCGCCGGACGCTTCGGTCATCGCGGGGGTCACGGTCTGTACCGGCGAGATACCGGCCAGTTCGGCCGGAGCCGGGGTCTTGGTGAAGATGGTCACCAGCTGGCCGATGGTGGGGCGCAGATTGTGACGGTGCACCACCATGTCGACCATGCCGTGGTCATAGAGATATTCGGAGCGCTGGAAGCCCTTGGGCAGCTTTTCGCGAATCGTCTGCTCGATGACGCGGGGGCCGGCAAAGCAGATCAGCGCGCCGGGCTCGGCCAGATGCACGTCGCCCAGCATGGCATAGGAAGCGGTGACGCCACCGGTCGTGGGGTTGGTGAACACCACGATGAAGGGCAGGCCGGCTTCGCGCAGGCGCAGCACGGCAACGGTGGTGCGGGGCATCTGCATGAGCGAGAGGATGCCTTCCTGCATGCGGGCGCCGCCGGAGGCAGCAAACAGCACGAAGGGGGGTCTTGTTGCGCGCCGCGGTCTCGAGCCCGGTGATGATCGCCTGGCCGGCAGCCATGCCGAGCGAGCCGCCCATAAAGTCGAAATCCTGCACGGCAGCCGTCACCGGCAGGCCGTAGAGCTTGCCGGTGCCGACGAGGACGGCGTCGTCCATACCGGTCTTGGTGCGGCTTTCGCGCAGGCGGTCAATATACTTCTTGGAGTCGCGGAACTTCAGCGGGTCCTGCGCCACCGTCGGCAGCGGCACCGTGTCATAGGCTTCGCCGTCGAAGAAATTCTTCAACCGGTCCGAGGCCTTGATTTTCATATGGTAGCCCGAATTGGGCACCACCCACTGGTTGGCTTCGAGATCGCGGTAGAACACCATCTCGCCAGACTCCGGATCCTTGACCCAGAGGTTCTCCGACCCGGTTTCCTTCGGCTTGAGGAAGGAGCGGATGCGCGGACGGACGACGTTATTGATCCAGTTCATCAGCCTTGACCCGTTGCTGGCCTCGTTTGTGCGAGGCCTATATGGTGATTATGGCGAATGTTATCAGGTTCGGGGTGCGTGGTTAAGCGTTTCGGACCGCTTACGCACGGGCCCGACGGACGCCTGACGCGAGGCCTTCGACCAGGGTGGTGACCGCCGCAACGGTGCCGGCCGTGGCCTTGCCGTTCTCCAGCGAGCTACCCAGCGCATTGCAGAGCGCGGTGCCCACCACGACACCATCGGCATCGCGGCCAAAGATCGCGGCATCCTCGGCGGTCTTGATGCCGAAGCCGACGGCGACCGGCAGGTCGGTATGGCCCTTGATGCGCCGCACCGACTCACCCACGGCGGCATTGCTCTTGATGGCGCCGCCGGTGATGCCGTTCATGGAGACGTAGTAGACAAAGCCCGACGTGTTCTTGAGCACGGCCGGAAGCCGCTTGTCGTCGGTCGTCGGCGTGGTGAGGCGGATGAAGTTGATGCCTGCCGCCAGCGCGGGGATGCAGAGTTCGTCATCTTCTTCGGGCGGCAGGTCGACAACGATCAGGCCATCAACCCCGGCCGCCACCGCGTCCGCAAGGAAGCTCTCGACGCCATAGATATAGATCGGGTTGTAGTAGCCCATCAGCACCACCGGGGTGTCGGCATCCATGGCGCGGAAGCGCTTCACCTGGTCGAGCGTCTTGTGCAGCGTCTGGCCGCTGGCCAGGGCGCGCTGGCCAGCCAGCTGGATGCCCGGGCCGTCCGCCATCGGGTCGGAGAACGGCATGCCGAACTCGATGATGTCGGCGCCGGCGCCGGGCAGCGCGGCGAGGATCTTCTCGCTGGTGGCGGGATCGGGATCACCGGACATGACAAAGGTCACGAGAGCCGGACGGCCCTCCTTGGCACAGGCGGCAAAACGCTCAGCAATACGGGTACTCATTACATCTCCAGCCCGAGATACTTGCCGACCGATTCCACGTCCTTATCGCCGCGACCCGAGAGACACAGCACAATGGTCTGGTCCTTGCGCATGGTCGGCGCGATCTTTTGCAGCAGCGCCAGGCCATGCGCCGTTTCCAGCGCCGGAATGATGCCCTCGAGCCGCGTGCAAAGCTGGAACGAGGCCAGCGCTTCCTTGTCGGTGATCGGCGCGTAGGTAACGCGGCCGCTATCGTGCAGGAAGGAGTGCTCCGGGCCGACGCCCGGATAGTCGAGGCCGGCGAGATCGAGTGACCTTCGAGAATCTGGCCGTCGCCGTTCTGCAGCAGGTAGGTGCGGTTGCCGTGCAGCACACCAGGACGACCGCCGGTCATGGACGAGGCGTGGCCATTCTCGATGTCGATGCCATGGCCGCCCGCTTCGGCGCCATAAATCTTGACCGAGGTATCGTCGAGGAAGGGATGGAAGGTGCCGATGGCATTCGAGCCGCCACCGACGCAGGCCACCAGGGCGTCCGGCAGTTTGCCTTCTGCTACCAGCATCTGCGCCTTGATTTCGGTACCGACCACCGACTGGAAGTCGCGGACCATCTCCGGATAGGGATGCGGGCCGGCGGCTGTGCCGATCAGATAGTAGGTATCCTCGACATTGGTCACCCAGTCGCGCAGCGCCTCGTTCATGGCGTCCTTGAGCGTGCCGGCACCGGCCGTCACGGCGCGCACTTCGGCGCCCAGCATCTTCATGCGCCACACATTGGGACGCTGACGCGCTACGTCGGTGGCACCCATGAAAATGGTGCAGGGCAGGCCAAAGCGCGCACAGACGGTCGCCGTCGCCACGCCGTGCTGGCCGGCGCCGGTCTCGGCAATGATACGGGTCTTGCCCATGCGCTTGGCCAGGAGGATCTGACCAATGCAGTTGTTGAGCTTGTGCGAGCCGGTGTGGTTGAGTTCTTCGCGCTTGAAATAGACCTTGGCGCCGCCAAGGTGCTCGGTCAGTCGCTCGGCAAAGTAGAGCGGCGACGGGCGGCCGGTATAGTGCTCGCCCAGGAAGCGCACTTCCTCGACATAGGCTGGATCGGCCTGGGCGGCGCGATAGGCCTTCTCCAGGTCGAGAATGAGCGGCATCAGCGTTTCGGCTACGAAGCGGCCGCCGAATTGACCGAAGCGGCCCTGCTCGTCAGGACCGTTGCGCAAACTGTTGGGCCTGATGGCGTCGTCGATCATCTTGTCCCTGCGGTGTCAGCCTGTCGCGGCGGCCCGCGCATTGGCGATGAAAGCCTCGATCAGCGCCGCGTCCTTGATGCCGGGAGCGCTCTCCAGGCTAGAAGACGCGTCCACGCCAAGAGGCTTCACGGTCCTGACCGCGTCACCTACCGTCTTTGGCGTGAGGCCTCCGGAAAGCATGAATGGAAGCTCCGGGTCAAGCGCCTTGAGAAGCGTCCAGTCGAAGGAGATGCCCAGCCCGCCGGGTCGTTCGGCGCCCTTGGGCGGCTTGGCGTCGAGCAGGATCCGGTCGGCGACATCGGCAAAGGCGGCGACCGCAGCGACATCTTCAGCCGAGCCGATCGGCAGCGCCTTCATCACCGCGATGCCAGCTTCGTCGCGGATGGCTTCGACGCGGTGCGGGGTCTCGGGACCGTGCAATTGTATCCAATCGGGCGACAAAGCGGCCACTTCCATGACGCAGCTATTGTCCGGGTTGACCAGCACCACGCAGGTCTCGATGCGACCGCGGGCCTGCGAGATCAGGGTCTGCAGGACCTCGATATCGACATGCCGCGGGCTGCGGGCGAAGTGCATGAAACCGACCATGTCGGCCCCGGCCTTGATGGTGGCCTCGAGGATTTCAGGCGTCTTTATGCCGCAGATCTTGATGATGAGTGGGTCAGCCATGAGCAATGGTCAAAGTGGAACCGGTCATTGGTGGTGCACGAGATCGTCGACGTCGAGCAGGTTCTGGCTCGCCGGGGCGCGTCGCGCCGCATCAAGCTCGCGATGCAGCCGTTCGGTTTCGCGCCGCCAGTGGCGCTCATCGCGGCGGTGCTGGCTCTGGGCGAACCAAGTGGCAACGCCACCCAGCACCACGCCGACCAGCAGGATCAGGAAAATGACGAGAAACAAAGGTACGCCGACGCGGGCGGTCGCCGTCTGGTCGGCCTGCGCAAAGGGATTGAAATTGACAATGACCAGCTGGGTATTGGCGAGGGCAAAGATGATGAGCACCGCGCTAAGCGGCACGAGCACGAACCAGCCAACGATGCGTTTGACCATCGGTATTCCCTGGCGCGTGCCCAACCGCAATCAGCGGTTCAGGCGCTCGCGGATTTCTTTGCCGGCCTTGAACTGCGGGACGTATTTCTCGCCCACATCAACCTGCTCGCCGGTGCGCGGGTTGCGTCCGACCCGGGCCGGACGGTTCTTGACCGAGAAGGCGCCAAAGCCACGCAGTTCGACCCGGTCACCCCTGGCCATGGCATCGCCAACCTCGTCGAGAATGGCGTTGACGATATTCTCGATATCACGCTGGAACAAATGCGGATTTTCGTCGGCAAGTTTTTGAACGAGCTCAGACTTTATCATGCCGCCCCCCGGCGTTCCTCCACATAGTCAAGTGGGCCTCTTACAATGCTGGCTCAACCTGCCAAAGGGAAACCAGCCCGTCAAGCGCGATCGGACCCGTGGCGGGCAGGCCCAGTGCCGAGCGAGCGCTCTGGCCGAGGAAATCACCCATGTCGAACCAGCCCTGCTTGGGCTGCGGATAGTAGGTATAGACGGGGAGGTCTGCCGCAACGGTCTTTTCCGTTTCCAGCCAGGAGATGGCCTCGGCCTCGCCGCCGATGGCGTCGATCAACTTGGCCTCTAGCCCCTGGCGGCCGGTGACGATGCGGCCATCGGCGAGCGCCAGCGTCTGCGGGCGCGGGATACCGCGGCGTTCCGAGACGATGTCGACAAACCACTGGAAGCTGTCATCGATCATCGACTGCATCGAGGCCCGCACCAGTGGGTTCATCGGCTCGTCGAGATCGGGCTCGGCCTTGAGCGGCCCGGTCGCCACCTTGTCGAGGTCGATCCCGATCGTGCCGAGCAGCTTGCTGGCGTCGAGATGCTGGTAGAGCACGCCGATCGAGCCAACGATGGAGAGCCGGCGGGCAAAGATGCGGTCAGAGGCGATGGCGGTCATGTAGGCGGCCGAAGCACCCAGTTCGGCGACGACAGCGACGACCGGCTTTTTCTCGCGCAGGCGCATCACCGCTTCATAGAGCTCCTCGCCGCCAGCCGTGGTGCCGCCGGGCGAGTTGATGGCGATGATCACCGCCTTGACCTGGTCATCTTCACCCAGGTCCACAATGGCCTTGAGCCGCGCCGGGTCGGTGGCGATGACGCCGTCGATCTTGATCCGGGCGATGCGATCGCCGCCTGCCGGGCTGGCATTGAGCGCGAAGCGGCCGGCCACGGCGAGCACGGCGATCGCCAGCGCCAGAAAGAACAGCACCCGCCACAGCCGCCGCGCGCGCGCAGCTTGGAATTGGCGGGGATCAGATGAGCTGGATCGCCGGAAAGTTCGGTCATGAAAGCCTCGCGCCGCGTTAGTACCAGCGCAGGTAGACCCGCCGTCCGGCATTTGCAAGGCGGCCGTCAGCTACACAAGCCGCCGGACCATGTAGCGGGCGTTTGCTTCGTAGCTCTTGAGCTTTTCCGCTAGGGCGGGGACGTCGTCGACGATAAAGCCGTGCTTTTCCCAGAAACCCTGCGAGCCGTTGACGGCGACGAGGTGCATGGTGGCAAAGCCCTGGGCGGCGGCGTGCTTGCTCAGCGCGTCGACAATATAGCCGGCGGCGCCAATGCGGCGGGTGACCGGCAGCAGCGCCAGATCGTGCAGGTAGAAGGTATCGGCATCGGCCGGGATCTCGCCCAGGCGCGTGTTGAGCGCGGGCAGCGAACCGGCCCGCCAGGGATGGCTCAGCACATAGCCCGTTGGGCGTTCGGTGATTTCGAGCAGGTAGCAGCCGTTGCGATAGAGCTGCTGGCGCTCGGCCAGCACCTCGGGCGCCTCGAAGAAATCGGGGTGGACCTGCGCGGCAATGGCTTCCACTGCCGGCATGTCGAAAGCGGTCATGGCGCGCCAGGCGACGTCGCGATAGCGCTGGTCCCTTGCCTCATCCGCCATGAAGAAGGCTCGCGCTTGTGGCGCGAGCCTCGAACTTGGTCCGGGCGTAGGGTTGCCCGAGTCGGTCATTACTTCTTCTCGCGGTCCTTGAGCGCAGCGCCCAGGATGTCGCCGAGCGAGGCACCCGAATCCGACGAACCGAAGTTGGCCACGGCTTCCTTCTCTTCGGCGATTTCGAGCGCCTTGATCGAGAGGGAGACCTTCTGGGTCTTCTTGTCGTAGGAGACGACGCGGGCGTCGACCTTTTCACCCTTGGAGAAACGCTCCGGGCGCTGGTCGTTGCGATCGCGGCTGAGGTCGGCGCGGCGGATGAACGCGGTCATCTCGCTGTCGGCGATCTGCACTTCGATGCCGCCATCGTTGACCTCGGTCACCGTACCGGTCACCACAGAACCCTTGCGCAGGCCTTCGCCCGAGCTGTCGGCGACTTCGCCGGTGGAGAGCTGCTTGATGCCGAGCGAGATACGCTCCTTCTCGACGCGACGTCGAGCACCTTGGCCTGGACCATGTCGCCACGGTTGTATTCTTCCAGAGCCTGCTCACCCGGCTTCTGCCAGTCGAGGTCGGAGAGGTGGACCATGCCGTCGACATCGCCGTCGAGGCCGATGAACAGACCGAACTCGGTCTTGTTCTTGACTTCGCCTTCGATGGTCGAGCCGATCGGGAACTTGTCGGCGAAGCTTTCCCACGGGTTCTGCAGGGTCTGCTTGAGGCCCAGCGAGATGCGGCGCTTGTCCGGATCGACCTCGAGCACCATGACTTCCACTTCCTGCGAAGTGGAGACGATCTTGCCCGGGTG
>JACDQI010000090.1 GCA_015657675.1 Devosia sp. | reverse complement strand
GACTCGCCTCGACGAGTTGTCGCGCGCAGGATGGCAGCTGGGACTACTTCCAGGTGATGGCCGAACGGTCTCCACCTGCGTCCAGGAGATCTTGGAAATTGTCGCCGCGGCAGTCGCCGCGCTTGGTGACGAAGTTGTAAACCCGCCCTTGCCATCCTTGTCGCCCGGGAACCAGTTCTGCACCGTCGAGTACTTGATCTCGGCGTCCTTCATGGCCACCAGCTCGACCACCGCGGCATGCAGCTGGTGTTCGGCCCGCGCCGGCGCCGTGCAGCCTTCCAGATAGCTCACATAGCTGCCTTCATCGGCGATCAGCAGCGTCCGCTCGAACTGGCCGGTCTTGGCCTCGTTGATGCGGAAATAGGTCGAGAGCTCCATCGGGCAGCGCACGCCCTTGGGGATGTAGCAGAACGACCCGTCGGTAAAGACCGCGGAGTTCAGCGTCGCATAGTAGTTGTCCGTCGGCGGCACCACGGTCCCGAGGTACTGCTTGACCAGCTCGGGGTACTCGCGGATCGCTTCCGAGATCGAGCAGAAGATGATGCCCATCTTGCTGAGCTCGGCCCGGAACGTCGTCGCCACCGACACCGAGTCGATCACCGCGTCCACCGCCACCTTGGGCTGCTCGACGCCAGCCAGCAGCTCGCGCTCCTTGAGCGGCACGCCCAGCTTTTCGTACATTTCGAGCAGCGCCGGATCGACTTCGTCGAGGCTCTTGGGCCGGTTCGAGCCCTTGGGCGCCGAGTAGTAATACATATCCTGGAAGTCGATCTGCGGGTAATGCACCTTCGCCCAGGTCGGCTCGGTCATGGTCAGCCAGCGCCGATAGGCGTCGAGCCGCCATTCCAGCATCCACTCCGGCTCTTCCTTCTTGGAAGAGATGAAGCGCACGGTGTCTTCGTTCAGACCCTTGGGGGCCTTCTCGCTCTCGAGCGCCGTCTCAAAGCCGTATTTGTACTTGTCGACGTCGAGCGCAAGGACCTGATCGACGGTCTCCTTGTCGATCTCTTCCTTCAGGGTCGGGATGTCATATTCTGCCATCGAACGTCTTCCTATGCTGCTCGGCCGTGGCGGCTTGCGTGCCGGCCAACGACTTCACCAAAACCCTTGAGGTAGGCCTCGACATCCGCAATCGTCGACGACCATCCGAAACTCACGCGCATCGCGCCTTCACTCAATTCCGCCGCCACGCCCATGGCGGCGAGCACATGGCTCGGCCCCACCTTGCCCGACGAACACGCCGAGCCGGACGAGACCGATAGGCCCATGAGGTCGAGCCCCATCATCACCACGGCATTCTTGAGCCCCGGCACGGCAAAGTTCGTCACATTGCCGATCCGGTCCGCCCGCTCCCCGAACACCACCAGGCTAGGCGCGATCAGCCGCATGCCATCCTCGGTCACCCGCACCAGTTCGCTGACATTGGCGTCATAGAACCGGGCCGGAAACGCTGCGGCTGCGGCACCGAAGGCAGCAATTGCCGCCGCCGATTCCGTGCCGCCACGCCGGCCGGTCTCCTGGCCGCCACCGGGAATGAGCCGCACCTGATCGGCATGGCCCTTCATCAGCAACGCGCCGATGCCGGCTGGCGCACCGATCTTGTGCCCGCTCACGGCCACCATATCGGGTGCCCGACTGGAAAATTCGAGGGCCATCTTGCCGAAGGCCTGCACGGCATCGACGAAGAGATAATGCGGGCTGGGGCCCACCAGCACTTCAATCCGGTCCACAGGCTGGATCACGCCGGTCTCATTGTTCACGAGGTGCACGCAGACCAGGAGCTTCATACCCGCCGAGTCCGCAGCCTTGATCGCCTCGGCAATTTCTTCGACCTTGATCAGCCCATGAGCATCGAGCCCGATCTGCCGCACCGGCAGGCCCGTGGCCTCCGCAGCCTTGCTCACCGCCGCATGCTCGCCCGCTGAAACCAGGATCGTATCGACGCCGAATGCCTTGGCCCCGCCCACGATCGCCTGGGTGATCGCCTCGGTCGCCGAACCGGTGAATACCACTTGCGTGCGCTCGGCACCGGCGAGCTTTGCAACCTGCCCCCGCGCCGTCTCGATCAGGTTGCGCAGCGCCCGGCCATGGCCATGCACCGACGACGGATTACCGGTCAAATCCAGAGCAGCAAGCAGCGCCGCACGCGCTTCAGGGAGCAGCGGCGCGGAGGCATTATGGTCGAGATAGATCGCCGGATGCGTCATCTTGCCTTGCCTTTGCGAGTGCCAAATCACCGGAGCGACGCGGGAGGCGGTCGCAGCAGCCTGAAACACTTCTTGAAATCGGGCGCTCACTTTCTCTAAAAGGGGCGCTCACTCAGCCGCCGCGCGTCCGGAAACGTCCGGGAAGCGGGCGGAAACCCAGTTTCGAATAATTCTAAACTGGTATTTCGACCTCTGTTTTAGGTAGCAGCGGACCATTCGTCAAGCCGGGGGACCGGCCATCCGCGCAGGGCTCTCCTGCGTGAATGGACAAGGAAACAGCAATGCCAGAAGTGATCTTCAACGGCCCCGAAGGCCGCCTCGAGGACGTTACCAGCAGGGCAAGGATCCCAATGCCCCGATCGCCATCGTGCTGCACCCGCACCCCGAGTTCGGCGGCACGATGAACAATCAGATCGTCTACCACCTGTTCTATATGTTCGCGCAGCGTGGTTTTTCGGTGCTGCGCTTCAACTCGCGCGGCG
>JACDQI010000010.1 GCA_015657675.1 Devosia sp. | reverse complement strand
GCCGGCTTGCCCTCGAGGGCGATGGCCCCGGACGCCGTGAAACTCTCTGCGGCGATCAGGTGCAGACTGGCGGCATCCGGATCAGAGACGATGATGCTCTCGCCGGCCACGGCCAGCGCCGGACGGACAGCGCCATGGCCGCCTTCGGTGCTGTAGGGTCCGGTGACCGGCAGCGTGCGGGTGATGACCCCGCCCAGCAGATTGATCTCGCTCAGGGTGCCGTCAAAACCCAGGGCGTAGGCGAACTTCGGCCGAGCCGGGTCGAGCTCGAAGCCGATCTGCGGGCTGGCGAACTCGACCGAACGGAAGGGCTCCTCGGCCGAAGGGTCAATCAGCAGCAGCTTGCTGGCGCCGTAGTTGCCCACAAACATCTCATAGGCTTCGGTCCCGCGCAGGGCTCCGGTCCGACCTTCGCCGAGTTCGGCGGGGTAAGCGAAGTGCTTGGAAACCGGCCCCTCGGCGCCGGGCGAAAACACCAGGATGCCATCGCTGCAGCCAAAGGCAATCAGCTTGCCGCTGCCAGCCTCGCCGTGCAGGCCCGGGCAATCGTGCGGTGCGCCCACCTGGGTCCCGTCGGCGGCGACGGCCCGCACCCAGTCGGGCAGTGCGGCATCGCTGTCCTTGACCGGTTCAGAGATCAGCACGACGTCGCCGAAGGGACTGGCGACGCCGTGGTGCGGCCGGGCGGAAGCATAAGTCTTTGCGGCGAGATCGCCTTTACCGACCGCCTGGTCCGAAAACACCCGGGTGACGCCTTCGCCATCAAAGAACACCGCGATGTCGTCGCCATGGGGGACAAAGTGCACGGGCGTGGTGCCGCTGAGAATGTCGCCGACTAGGGCGGGCGCAGCCACCTCCATGTCGGCATGGTCGCCATGATCTTCAAAGCTGAAGCCGGTAGCGATGGCCGACACGCGGTCAGCTTCGCCCTGGACGGCATAGACGAAGGCGCCGCTATCGCCGGCATAGACACGGGCAGGCGAGGTCAACGAGAACCGGTCGAGGCGGCTGCCATTGGCGAGGTCGAACACCTCGACTGCCGGCGTTGTCGCATCGGCTACAAAGACGCGCCAAACGCCCCTGTCATCAGCGGCGGCGGCGAGCGGGATAATGGAAAAAAGGAGAGGCAGGAAATGCGCTTCATGGCAAAGGTCCGTTCTGTGCTAACATTACATCTGTACGGTAGAGAGGTCGTCAATTCGGGGTCGGCTTGGTCCTACTGTTGCTGTGCCGGGCCAGGTAAGTGGCGCGGGACCTCTGTCAGGCAGCCGTCGGGAACAGCAAAGAGTGATGGGCCATCGTACCGGCCAGCACGCCGGCAGCTGTTGCAAACGTGGCGTTGTGCATCGGGCGCGCCAGGTCGCCGGCGGCAAAGACGCCAGGCACCGAGGTTTCCTGTCGTTCGCCGACCGTGATGTAGTCTCCCGAATGGCCGGGCGTGGTCGCGCAGCCAAGCTGGCGATACAGGTCGAGCGAGGGCGCGGTTTTGGGCGCAACGAAAATGGCATCGCGCTCGATGGCACCTTCTGCCGTAACGATATGGGTCAGGTGTCCCTCGTGGTGACGGGCCTCGAGCACCGGCGCAGCGATGATCCTGACGCCGAGGGCGTCGAGGCTGGCGCGCGTCGCTGCGTCGACATCGCTGCCATTGGCGAACATGACGAGGTCCGAGCTCCAGTCACGGTAGAGCGTCGCCATCATCAGTTCATGGCCGGGGAAGGCAAGAAAGCCCAACCGTCGATCGCCGACCTCGTAGCCATGGCAATAGGGGCAGTGCAGCACCGACAGTCCCCAGCAGGCCTGCAGCCCGGGAATGGCCGGCAGCGTGTCGGAGACGCCGTGCGCGAGTATGATGCGACGGGCCGAGAACGTGCCGTGCTCACGCGTCGTTACCGTGAAATCGCCTTCGCTGCCGGCCACCGAGACTGCCTCGGCCGGCAGCGTCGTGACCGTGGAATAAGCCGCAAGCTGGCGGCGACCAGCAGCCAGAATTTCGAGTGGCGGCACGCCATCATGGCCGAGAATGCCGTGCGCGGCTGGGGAGAAGCGATTGCGGGGCTTGCCGGTGTCCAGCACGACCACCTTACGCCGCGCCCGCCCCAATTGGGTCGCTGCCGCGAGCCCGGCAAAGCCGCCACCAATGATCATCACGTCGTACATGGTTTACTCCGACACAGGACAAGGAGCGTGCCGACTTTGGGTCGGCACGCCAGGCTCCATGGGCGTTTCGGGGGGAAGGCGCCCTGGGGCCGTTACTTCTCGAGGCAGTCCACAATGCTGTCGGCCATCGCAGTGAGCAGCGCCGGATAGAGCTCCTTGCCCTCGGGCAGATTGGCGCCTTCCGGGTCGAGCACGCCCTTGCCGGCCTGTGTGCCTTCGATCAGCACGTCGACGATCCGCGGATCGAACTGCGGCTCGGCGAAGACGCATGCCGTATCGAGTGTCTTGAGCTTTTCGCGCACCTCGGCAATCCGGTCGGCGCCCGGCATGTTCTCGGGATTGACGGTGATCGAGCCGACAACATTCAGCCCGAAGCGCTTGGCGAAATACTGGTAGGCGTCGTGAAAGACCACGAACGGCTTGGACTGGATCGGCGCCACGCGAGCTGCAATGTCGGTCTCCAGCGCCGTGAGTGCTGCTGTCTCGGCTTCGGCATTGGCCGTGTAGGTCGCAGCGTTGGCCGGATCGGCGGCCGAAAGGGTACGGGCGATCTCGGCGACCATCGCCTTGGCGACCTGGGGATCGAGGAAGACATGCATGTCCATCTCCCCATGATCATGCCCTTCATGGGCATGCTCGGCATGATCGTGGTCCTCGTGCCCAGCCTCTGCTTCATCCTCGTGCGGTTCGAACATGCCGCCTTCACGCACCGGCAGGAGTTCCACGCCCGGCGCTTCGCTCAGTTCCACCGAGGTCGCGTTAGGCGCCAGCGTCGAGAGCGAGTCCTCGAGGAAGACTTCCATGCCGTGCCCGGTCCAGAACACGATGTCGGCCGCCTCGATGGCACCGGCTTCCGAGGGTTTCAGGCTATAGGTGTGGGGCGAGGCAGCGCCCTTGACGATGAGCGTCGGCTGACCGAGGTCGCCCATAACCGCCGCAACCAGCGCGTGGATCGGCTTGATGGTCGCGACCACTTTGGGAACCTCGGCGAGGGCTGACGTCGTGCCGAGCAGCAGGGTGGCGAGAGCGAAGAGGGGGCGCTTCATCTTGGATGACCTGAGCTTGAAAAACTGGGTGCGAGGCGTGATATGTTATGACATTACGCTTTCGCGATGTAACGCTATAACGTATGGCTTCAAACGCGGTCAAGAGAGATTGGACGAGACATGGACGCCCGCGCGCCCCATGACATCATTGCCGAAATGGCGGGCGCCGGCGTCTCGCGCGACGGCCGCTGGCTGGTCGAAGGCGTCGATCTCAGCATCCGCCGCGGCGAGATCGTCACTCTGATCGGACCCAACGGTTCCGGCAAGTCCACGACCGCCAAGCTCCTCACCGGCGTGCTTAAGCCCGATGCCGGCACGGTCCGACGGGTCGATGGCCTGCGCGTCGGCTATGTGCCGCAAAGGCTCAGCATTGACTGGACCCTGCCGCTTTCGGTCAAGCGCCTGATGAACCTGACGGCTCGCCATTCCCCGGCTGAAGTTGATGCTGCGCTCGCGGCCGTCGGCATCGCCCACCTCGCCAATGACGACGTCCAGCATCTCTCCGGCGGCGAGTTCCAGCGCGCGCTGCTCGCCCGCGCCATGATCCGCAAGCCGGACCTGCTGGTCCTCGACGAACCGGTGCAGGGCGTCGATTTTTCCGGCGAAGTGGCGCTCTACGATCTCATCAAGCAGATCCGCGACGAGACCCATTGCGGTGTGCTGCTGATCTCGCACGACCTGCACGTGGTCATGGCCGAAACCGATACGGTGATCTGCCTCAATGGCCACGTCTGCTGCCGCGGCAACCCGGAATCGGTGGCGCGCAGCCCGGAATATCTCAAGCTCTTCGGTACCCGCGCCGCCGCCACGCTGGCCATCTACCAGCACCATCACGATCACACCCATCTGCCCGATGGTCGGGTGCAGGAGGCCGACGGCCGCGTCGTCGAGGCCCACGAACACGTGCACGAACACGAGGGGCATCATCATGATCACCAGCACTGAGGCTGTCTGGTCGGTTCACCGGCCCCACAGTTTCCCTCCCCCTTGTGGGGAGGGGGGACCATGCGGAGCATGGTGGGTGGGGGTGGAGAACCACCATGTTTGACGATTTCTTCTCCCGCGCGATGATCGCCGGCATTGGCCTGGCGCTGATCACAGGACCGCTGGGCTGCTTCATCGTCTGGCGGCGCATGGCCTATTTCGGCGACACCATGGCGCATTCGGCGCTGCTCGGCGTGGCGCTGAGCTTCCTGCTCAACATCAACCTGACACTCGGCGTTTTCGTGGTTGCCGCCACTGTCGCTGTCGCATTGCTGCTCCTGCAGCGGCGGAACAACCTCTCCACCGACGCGCTGCTCGGCATCCTGAGCCATTCCACCCTCGCAATTGGCCTTGTCATGGTGGCGTTCATGACCTGGATCCGTGTCGACCTGATGGGCTTCCTCTTCGGTGATATCCTCGCCGTGTCGGTCTGGGATATCGCGCTGATCTATGGCGGTGGCATTGTCATCTTGGGCGCGCTGGCACTGATGTGGCGGCCACTGCTGGCGGCCACTGTCAGCCCCGACGTTGCCGAGGCGGAGGGTCTCCATCCGGAAGTCTCGCGCGTCGTTTTCATGCTGCTGCTCGCCAGCGTTATTGCCATCGCCATGAAGCTGGTCGGCGTGCTGCTGATCACTTCGCTGCTGATTATACCAGCCGCGACAGCGCGGCGTCTCTCAGCTACCCCCGAGCAGATGGCATTGATCGCGGCCGGGCTCGGCGCCCTCGCCGTTGCCGGTGGGCTCTTCGGCTCGCTGAGCTACGACACGCCGTCCGGCCCCTCCATCGTGGTGGCGGCGCTCGCGCTCTTCCTCGTTTCCATCCTTGTGCCGGTCAAGCTCTGGCGCAAGCGCCGCAGGGAGGCATAGGCCCATGGCACATACCCATGACGACCATCAGCACGATCGGCCGCGCGACCTGACGCGCAATCAGGATCTGGTGCTGAAAACCCTCAATCACGCCGACGCGCCGCTTTCGGCCTACGACATTCTCGATCGGCTGCGCGGCGACGGCCTGCGCGCCCCGCTGCAGGTTTACCGGGCGCTCGACAAGCTGGTGGACCAGGGCCTTGCCCACCGGCTTGAATCGCTCAACGCCTTCGTCTGTTGCGCTCAGGCGCATGGTCACGTGGGCGCCACCACTGGCTTTGCCATCTGTGGCACCTGCGGCAAGGTCGACGAGTTTACCGATGCCGTGGTCGCCGAGCGGCTCAAGGCCTGGGCCGCCGAAACCGGCTTTGCGCTCCAGCGCACCGTAATTGAACTGCGCGGCATTTGTGCCAACTGCACGAAGGCTCCCGAGCCTAAGGTCTAGCCCGCCTTGCGCTGCTGTTCCTGCTGTTCGCTGGCGAGCCGCGCCAGTCCTTCGAGCGGCAGCGGACGCGCAAAGAGGAAGCCCTGGAACTCGTGGCAGCCCAGCCGCGTCAGCGCCGCAGCCTCCTCGCGCCGTTCCACACCCTCTGCCGTAACCGCGAGCCCCATCGCATAGGCGACCACCATGGTGGATTCCACTAGCGCGGCCTTCACAGGATCCTGGTCGAGCATGTCGACCAGCGAGCGGTCGAGCTTGACCCGGTCGAACTTGAACTGCCGCAGGTAGCCGATCGACGAGAAGCCGGTGCCGAAATCGTCGAGTGCAATCATGATGCCGCGCGCCCGCAGTTCTTCTAGCGCCGCCGTGGCTCGCTCGGGCCTGGTGAGCAGGAAACTCTCGGTGATTTCCAGTTGCAGTCGCTGTGCCTGGAAACCCGTTTCGGCCAGGATCTGGTCGATCTGAGTAGCCAGCATCGGGTTGCGGAACTGCACCGTCGAGACGTTGACCGACAGCTTGAGGCCTTCCATTTCCGCCAGGTCGCTGCACGCCCGGCGCAGCGCCCAGAGCCCGAGATCCTCGATCAGGCCGGAGGCTTCAGCTGCGGGGATGAACTCACCCGGCGACTTCGGGCCGCCCGCCCGTCGGCGCCAGCGCAGCAGCGCTTCCACGCCGATCATCGCTTGCGCGGCGAAGTCGAAGATCGGCTGATAGTCGAGGTCGAATTCGTCAGCCTCCAGTCCGCGCCGGATATCGGCCTGCACCTCGATACGCTGCTGCCGCTCGGTCTCGATGGAATCGTCGTGCTCGACAATGTGATTGCCGCCCGTTTCATGGGCCCGGCGCATTGCGGCCTCGGCCATCTGCACGGGTTTGGAAGCATCGGTCTTGTTGATCGCGGCTTCGGCTATACCAATCGACACACCGACCTTGATGCGCCAGCTCTCCACCGGCAGCGGAGCGCTCACCCCTTGCAGAATCTTGCGGGCAATATGCCGGATCACCAGATCCGCCTCGGCTCCCGGACGGGCGATGACGAATTCGTCCAATCCAACCTGGGCAAGTGTCGCCTGGCCGTCGATCGCCTGCTCGAAAATGTCGAGCAGGGCGTCGAGCAGGACCATGCTGGTTTCCTCGCCATACGCCGCTACCGCATCGCGGTAGTCCTCCAGCCCCAGATAGGCCACTGCCACCTGCTGCTCCGGTTGCTTGCGGGTCAGCTGCTTGCGCAGGCTCTCCTCAAGCCCGAAACGGTTGATGAGCCCAGTTTCTGCGTCATAGCGCGCATTGATCCAGTCGCGTTCATCCGCCTCGGCGCGGCGCGCCACCGATCCGCGGAAGGCATGCAGCACCACAAACACCAGAAAGCCGATCACCAGCAGCACCAGCGAGGCGACCCCGGCAGCATGGTTGAACGCCACGTCGCCCGGGCGCTGTGGCTCCCACTTCAGATGCGAGACCTCCGCGCCACCCGCGTCGGTCAGCGCGATGGTGTTCTCCAGATCGGCGTGCTCGGGCAGCAGCTCCGGGGTCGGAATCTGGAAGTTGAGCGCAATCTGCTTGAGCATGCCTTCGTCGATCTGGCGCGCAAACCAGAGGATGCGGCGTTCTTCCCCCGGCGTAGTTATCAGCCCGGTGGTGGAATGGATGACGGCAGCGGCAATGCCAGCCGCGCCGCGGCTATTGCGGGAGAAGCTGGCAAAGCGCGCAGTGGACCCATACTCGTCGATGCCGCGCTGCAACGACGCGGTAAGCAGTTCCGTACCGCTGAAATGCTCGGCGATGTTGCCGTCAAACACACCGGCCTTGCCTTCGCCGAACAGGATGTTGCCCTTCACGTCGGTGACAATCGCCGTGTCGTAGTTCTCCGACGTCCGCGCCGTGCTCCCCCAGGTATCATCCAGCCAGGCCGGATTGAACGACACGTAGGTGTTGATATAGGCCTCGGTCCAGGTCGCCTCGTCGGCGACATTTTCGCCCAACGACGTGATGAACGAATTGAGCGCCGCAATCACCGCCTTGCGGCCGCGGTCGGAGTCGATCCTGTTGATTTCCGAGGTCATGATGCTGAGCGTCAGCAGCACCAGACCGCAAACGCCCAGGTAGACGAGCACAGCTGGCAGCGACACCAGGAAGGTGAAGCTCCGCAGCGGGTTCTTCGCCCACCGCCGCCGCGCGCGATCTTGCCGCACTGGCTCGGCCGTGGTTTCGGACCCAGATGTCACTTCAGAATTGGACAACGAGAGTTTCCGAGCCTTGTGAAGACCCGATGCTAGGCGGGGGCGCCTAAGAATCGCTTAAGCGCAGCCCCACGAACCGCCAGTTCAGGGCATTTTTGTACCCATCGGGGGAGGGGAGGGGCAGACGGATGAAACCCAAATCATCCCCCTGCCCCACTGTCCACCGCATCGTGACTGACTAGGTGATGATGCGGCGGATCGGTTCGGTCGTGTCGGAAACTGCCCGGCTCACGCCCTCGCCTGCAGGAAGAGCGGACGATTGTGGCGCGATTTGGAGCGGGGTCGGACCGAAACGCCCTTCTGGCGTGCAAAGCTGTGCACGCGTGGGCTTTGTCTCTGCCCCTGCGGCAGATGGGTCACACTCAGGCGTCACGCGACGAAATCGCGATTTCCGCACAAGAGCTTAGGCACCAAGGGCAGATGCGCGGTATCTTCCTCTCCGCGCCCGCCTTGGCCCGGGCTCTACCCCGCCGCCTGCAGGGCCCGACGCGCCAGGCGCGCCTTGATGCTCGCCACATCGGCGCGCGGCGTCGCGGCAAACAGCGCCTGGGTATAGGCATGCTGCGGATTGGCAAACACCGCCTCGCGGGTCCCCTGTTCCACCACTTCGCCCAGATACATCACCATCACCTCGTCGGCGATGTAGCGCACCACCGACAGATCGTGGCTGATGAACACATAGGTGAGGCCGAACTCGTCCTGCAGGTCGGCCAACAGGTTGAGGATCTGCGCCTGTACCGAAAGGTCGAGCGCCGAAACCGGCTCGTCCAGCACCAGCAGCGAGGGGTTCAGCATCAGCGCCCGCGCAATGGCGATGCGTTGCCGCTGGCCGCCCGAGAACATGTGCGGATAGCGGTTGAAGTGCTCAGGCCCCAGCCCGACCTTCTTGAGCATCGCCATGGCGCGGTCGGCACGTTCCGATGCCGGCATGTTCGTGTTGATCACCAGCGGCTCGGCCAGGACATCGCCGATCTTTTGGCGTGGGTTGAGCGAGCCATAGGGGTTCTGGAACACCATCTGCACCTTGCGGCGCATCGCCTTGGAAACACCGTGCCGCGAGATGTCGATGGGCTCGCCCTCGATCAGCAGCTCGCCCGAGGTCGGCGGGTCGATCAGCGTCAGAATGCGCGCCAGTGTCGACTTGCCCGATCCGGACTCGCCCACGATCGCGAGCGTCTTGCCCTTTTCGACCGAAAGGCTCGCGCCCTTGACGGCATGGATGATTCGTCGTCCGCCGACGATGCCTCCGGCAATGTAGTCGCGCGTGATGTTGCGGGTTTCGAGAACGGGTGTCATGGCGCTGCAGCCTCGCGGAAATCACCGACGGTCGGCAGCCGATCACCGGTGGCATTGTCGGGCAGCGCCGCAAGCAGGGCGCGCGTATAGGGCGAGGTCGGAGCGGTGAAGAGGGTCAGCACATCCGACTCCTCCATCTTGTGCCCTTTGTACTGCACGATCACCCGGTCAGCCGTCTCGGCGACGACGCCGATATTGTGGGTGATCATGATCAGCCCCATGCCGGTGCGTTCCTGCAGGCCCATCAGCAATTCGAGGATCTGCTTTTGCACGGTCACGTCGAGGGCGGTGGTCGGCTCGTCGGCGATCAGCAGCTTGGGGTTGCAGGCAATCGCCATGGCAATCATCACGCGCTGGCACTGGCCGCCCGACATCTGGTGCGGATAGGCGCCCAGCCGCTGTTCAGCATCGCGGATGCCGACCTGTTCGAGCAGCTCGATGGCCCGCTTGCGCCGCGCGTCCTTGTCGAGCCCCAGGTGGAAGCGCAGCGTTTCTTCGAGCTGGAAGCCGACGGTAAAGCACGGGTTGAGCGAGGCCACCGGCTCCTGAAAGATCATCGCAATATCCTTGCCGATGATCTTGCGCTTGTCGGCATGGGCCATGCCCAGCAGGTCCTTGCCATCGAACATCATGCGGTCGGCAGTGACGGTCGCCGAACTGGGAAGCAGCCCCATCACGGCCAGCATCTCCACCGACTTGCCAGACCCCGACTCCCCTACGATGGCCAGCACTTCGCGCGCATCGACGCTGAGGTCGATGCCCTGCACGGCATGAAAGAGCCCGGCGGAGGTGTCGAATGAAACAGTGAGGTTCTTGATCTCGAGCAGCGCCATCGTCTCAGCTCCGCTTCAGCTTGGGGTCGAGCGCATCGCGCAGCCCGTCGCCGATCAGGTTGATGGCGAGCACCGTGACGAGGATGGCGAGGCCTGGAATGGTGATGACCCACCAGGCCCGCAGGATGAACTCGCGCGCATCGGCCAGCATGGTGCCCCATTCGGGCGTCGGCGGCTGGGCACCCAATCCGAGAAAGCCGAGAGCCGCCGCATCGAGGATGGCGCTCGAGAACGACAGCGTTGCTTGGACGATAAGCGGGCCGAGGCAGTTCGGCAGGATGGTGACGAGCATCAGCCGCATGTGGCTGGCGCCAGCGACCTTGGCCGAGACGACGTACTCGCGGCTTTTCTCGGCGATGACAGCAGCGCGGGTTAGGCGGGCGAAGTGCGGTTGCAGCACGATGGCGATCGCCAGCATGGCATTGAACAGCCCGGGGCCGAGTACCGTCACCATCACCAGCGCCAGCAGGAGCGACGGGAAGGCGAGGATGATGTCCATCACCCGCATGATCAGCGTGTCGACCCAGCCGCGGAAATAGCCGGCCAGCAGCCCCAGGATGATGCCGCCGGTGAGCGAGATCGCCACCACGACCGCGCCGATGAGCAGCGAGTAGCGGGCGCCGTGCATCAAACGAGAGAGGATGTCGCGACCGATCGCGTCGGTGCCGAAGATGAAGCGGACGTCGCCGCCCTCCTGCCAGGCTGGGGGCACGAGGAAGAAGCCATTATAGATCTTGGCCGGATCATGCGGCGCGATCCAAGGCGACGTGATCGCGATCAGGACCAGCAGGACGAAGATCACGAAGCCGATGACGGCGCCGGTGTTCTGACTGAAATAGTACCAGAATTCGCGGAGGCCCGAGATGGCGCGCGGGGGGGTGACCGGGGTGGCAGGAGTGACGGACATGGCGCGCTCCTCAGTTGTGCCGGATGCGCGGATTGATCACCGCATAGAGCACGTCGACGATGAGGTTTACCGCCATGATGATGAGGGCAATGAGCAGCAGGCCCGACTGCACTACAAAATAGTCGCGCTTGTTCACCGCCTCGATCATCCACTTGCCGATACCCGGCCAGGAGAAGATCGTTTCGGTGAGGATGGCACCGGCCATCAGCAGCCCGACCTGCAGGCCGATGGTGGTGATGACCGGAATGAGCGCGTTGCGCAGCGCGTGGACACCAATCACCCGGCGCGGATTCATGCCCTTGGCCTTGGCGGTGCGGACATAGTCCTCGCCTAGGACCTCGAGCATCGCCGAGCGGGTCTGTCGCGCAATGACGGCAAGCGGAATCGTAGCGAGCACCACGGTGGGCAGGATCAGGTAGTGCAGCGCCGACAGGAACGCGCCCTTCTGGCCCGAGAGCAGGCTGTCGATCAGCATGAATCCGGTGACGGGTTGGAAGAAGTAGTTGAGCGCTATGCGGCCTGAAACGGGGGTCCAATGCAGCATGCCGGAGAACAGTATGATGAGGAGCATGCCCCACCAGAAGATGGGCATCGAGTAGCCGACGAGCGCCGTGCCATGGTGGCCTGGTCGAGCCAGCTGCCGCGTTTGACCGCGGCGAGGATGCCCGCCGGAATGCCGATGATGGTGGCGATGAACATCGCGCACAGCGACAGTTCGACCGTGGCCGGGAAGCGGGCGAAGAACTCTTGGGCCACCGGGCGTTTGGACGCGAACGACACGCCGAAATCGCCGCGCAGCACATTGCCCAGATACGAGAAGTACTGTTCCCACAGCGGCCGGTCGAAGCCGAGCCGCGCCATGACCTCGGCGTGCCGCTCGGGAGACACCCCGCGCTCGCCCGCCAGCACCTGCACTGGATCGCCCGGCAGGATGCGGATGAAGAGGAAAGCGACGATAGTCACCCCAATGAAGGTCGGGATGAGCAGAGCGAGCCGATAGAGAATGTAGCGCAGCATGTGTGCCCTGTACGGTGGACCGCGCGATCGCGCCGGCGGTGTGGCGACGCCCTTGGGGCGCCGTCGGCGATCTCCTGAGGGCCAGAACCGGGGAGACCGTGAAGGGGGCGGGGCGCCGGATGACCGGCGCCCCACTTTGGTCGATTACTCGGCGACGTCGACGCCGTCGAAGCGGTGGAACCCGAGCGGGTCCTGCTTGAAGTTCAGCACGCGCTTGTTGTGCGCGATGTACTGGTTCGAGTGAGCCAGCATCACCCACGGCTTCTGCTCGTGGAAGATCTTGGTAGCCTCGAAGTAGATCGCGGCACGCTCGGCCTGGTCAAAAGTGCCCTTGGCCTTCTGGATCAGCGCGTCATAGGGCTCGTAGCACCACTGGGCGCGGTTGTTGGTGCCCACGGCGGCACAGGACAGCAGGACGCCGAGGAAGTTATCCGGGTCGGCGTTGTCGGCGCCCCAGCCGATCATCACCGCACCGTCACGCTCCACCGAGGCGGACTGCTCAAGGTAGACCGGCCAATCCATCGAGATGAGCTCGACATTGACGCCGATAGCCGCCCAGTCGGCCTGCAGGAGTTCACCCATGCGCTTGCCGTTCGGGTTGTACGGACGGGCGACGGGCATCCACCAGAGCTTCATCGACAGGTCCGAGACGCCGGCTTCGGCGAGCATCGCCTTTGCAGCTTCCGGATCGTAGGCCGGCACTTCGTTCGAAGGGTCCGAAGCCCAGGACGAAGCGGGGAGCGGGTTGCGGGCGAGAACGGCCTGGCCCGAATAGACGCCCTCGAGGATGGCTTCGCGGTTGACGGCGAGATCCAGGGCCTGACGAACCTTGGGGTTGTCGAACGGCGGCTGCTGGGTGTTGAAGGCGATGAAGCCGACGTTCTCGCCAGCGGTCTCGGTGACCACCAGGTTGGGGTCTTCACGCAGAGAGGCCACGTCGCCCGGGATCGGGTAGGGGATGATGTCGCACTGGCCGGCCTTGAGGGCCTCCTGAGCGGCCGCCGGCTCCTTGGTGATCGCAAAGATCAGGTCGTCGATCGGCGAAGCGCCACCGAAGTGGTCGGCGAACGACTTGTAACGGATGACGGTGTCTGTCTGGTAGTCCACGTACATGAACTTGCCGGTGCCGACAGGCATCTGGTTGAACTGAGCCATCGTGCCAGCAGCTTCGAGCTGGGCAGCATATTCGGCCGAACCGATCGACAGGAAGTCCATCGGGAAGTTCACGAACACCGTTGAGTCGGCCTGGTTGAAGGTGAACTTCACCGTGTAGTCGTCAACCTTCTCGACGCTCTTGAGCGCAGACTTGAAGCCGGTCGAGTCGAAGTACTGGTACGACGCGCCATCGACGTAGGTCGCCCAAGGGCTGGTTGCATCGAACTGGCGATTGATCGACCACACCACGTCATCGGCGTTGAATTCGCGGCTGGGAGTGAAATAGGCAGTGGTCTGCCACTTCACGCCCTTGCGGAGCTTGAAGGTGATCTCGGTACCATCTTCCGAGATTTCCCAGCTCTCGGCCAGGCTCGGCACGACGGTCGAACCGCCCAGCTCGAAGTCGACGAGGCGGTTGTAAACGGCGCGCGACGAGGCGTCGAATGTGGTGCCGGCCGACCAGAGCGCCGGATCGAAGCCTTCCGGCGAACCTTCGGAGCAGTAGACGAGCTGCTTGGCATAGGCGCTGCCAGCCATCACAGCGACGAGCGCGGTGGCAGTCAGCAGGGTGCGCATGAGTTTCATGGATGTCTCCCGATTGCATTGCGCTCAGGTTGCGAGGCGGGACGACCCATCCCACCCTCCCTGAGCTTGGACGCAACAGAGCCGTTTTTTCCGGAGGGCGCAATGGCTGAGTTTGACCAACCGGTCAAAACGCACGCATCCGGAATGGGATTCCAACTTTGAGGAAATCATAGAAAAAGGCAGTTTGCCGACAGGTAAAGCGGTTGCGCGAGCTTTTGCCCTCAGGCACTGAGCCGGCACCGAAACATTGGAGAGACCTCATGCGGATCGCAACCGTGACCCTGGTGGTGGACGACTACGACGCCGCTATCGCCTTTTATCGCGACAAACTCGGCTTTGACCTTGTCGCCGATACGCCGCTCGGCGGCGGCAAGCGCTGGGTCGTCGTGGCGCCGAAGGGCGGCAAAGGAGCAAGGCTGCTGCTCGCCCAGGCCGACGGTCCGACCCAGGCCGCCCATGTCGGCAACCAGACCGGCGGCCGCGTCGGCTTCTTCCTCGAAACCGACGATTTCGCCCGCGACCACGCAGCCTTCACCGCCGCCGGCGTCGTCTTCCGCGAAGCTCCGCGGCACGAGCCCTATGGCTCAGTGGCGGTGTTCGAGGACCTTTACGGCAATACCTGGGACCTGATCGAGCCAAAGAGCTGATTGGCAAGCTCGGCGCCTCATCATAGGCTCTCGCTTCCCACCTGACCGCCCACCCCATTGAGGAGACACAATATGAGCAAGCGCCGTTTTGGCCGCTCGGACCTGCACATCGAGCCCATGGTGCTGGGCACCAATGTGGTGGGCTGGACCGCCGACGAGAAAACCTCGTTCGACGTCCTCGACGCCTTCCTGGCCGAGGGTTTTACTGCCATCGACACCGCCGACGTCTACTCGCGCTGGGTGCCCGGCAATGACAGCGAGAGCGAAAAGATCATCGGCCGCTGGCTCAAGGCGCGCGGCAACCGTGACAGGGTGCATGTCTTCACCAAGGTCGGCTCCGACATGGGACAGGGCCACAAGGACCTCAGCGCCAAGTGGATCGTCGAAGCGGTCGAGGCCTCGCTCAAGCGCCTGCAGACCGACTATATCGATCTCTACCAGAGCCACTGGCCCGACGTCCGCACCCCGCAGGAAGAAACCCTGCGCGCCCATGACAGCCTGATCAAGGCCGGCAAGGTTCGGTTTATCGGCACCTCCAACCATGATGCCGCGCTGCTCTCCGAGGCCGTCGAGATTTCGAGGCGCGAAGGCCTCGCGCGCTACGAGACCATCCAGAACGAGTACAATCTCTACACGCGCGACGCCTTCGAGGGCGCCGTGCAGGATATCTGCGTGCGCGAGGAAATCTCCGGCATCCACTATTATGGCCTCGCCTCGGGCTTTCTCTCTGGCAAGTACCGCAGCGAAGCCGATGCCGGCAAAAGCCCGCGGGGCGGCGGCGTGGTCGGCAAGTACCTCAACCCCAAGGGCTTCCGCATCCTTGCCGCACTCGACGCCGTGGCCGCTCGCACCGGTGCTGAATTGGCCGAAATCGCGCTCGCCTGGGTCGCCGCCCAGCCCGCCGTGGCCGCGCCGATCGCCTCGGCCACCAGCGTGGCGCAGGTCAAAAGCCTCGCCCGCGGCGCCCGCCTCAAGCTGAGCGCCACCGATCTCGACGAGCTTACGGCTGCCGGCAAGTGATCAGTGCGGGGAGCGCATCCAGAGCGCCGCGACCAAGGCCGCGGTGCAGACGGCGAAGACGAGAACGATGATAGCGTAGCTGCCCAATGTCATCCTGGAACTCCCAGCACTCAACGCCCTCTCCCTGCGCCTCGTGGGCCATGCATGAGATGATTTGGATCAAGGCATTGAGAGAAAAACCGAGGCGCGCCGGCCCTACGCTGTAACCGTCCCGAACAACGCCCCGACCGCAGCCGTTGCTGCCATGGCAAAGGCGCCCCAGAGCGTCACCCGCAGAGCCCCCTTGAGCAGATTGGCGCCCCCGGCCTGTGCCCCGACCACGCCGAGCAGCGCCAAAAACAATAGCGACGCCGCCGAAATTGCCGGCACCTGCCAGCTTCCGGCCACCAGCCATGCCACCAGCAACGGCGCCGCCGCCCCCACCGAGAAGGTGAGTGCCGAGGTGAGCGCTGCCTGCACCGGACGGGCCGTCGTCAGGTCGCTGATGCCCAGTTCTTCGCGCGCATGCGTTGCCAGCGCGTCGCGCTTCATCATCTGCTCGGCCACCTTGCGGGCCGTCTCGGCATCGACACCCCTCTGGGTATAGATGCCGGTCAGTTCGTCGACCTCGAGGTCCCATTGGCTGGCCAGTTCGCCCTTTTCGCGCGTCAGGTCGGCCATTTCCGTATCGGTCTGCGAACTCACCGATACGTATTCGCCTGCCGCCATCGACATGGCGCCGGCCACCAGTCCAGCCAGCCCCGCCACCAGCACGGCAGCATGGTCGGCGCCCGAGGCCGATACACCCACAAGGAGGCTTGCGGTCGAGACGATGCCGTCATTGGCACCCAGCACTGCCGCGCGCAGCCAGCCGATGCGATGGATCAGGTGAGTTTCACTGTGCAGGCGCGACATGCCGGGCTCCCCGGGCCGAAAGACCCGCAACGGACCCTAGCATGGCCGCCGCTTCCCGACTTGATCCTGCGCAAGCCCCTCAGGCGACGAGATATCCCCCATCCACCGGCAGGATCGCCCCGGTGATATAGCTGGCCAGTGGCGAGCAGAGGAAAAGCGCCGCCGGCGCCAGATCGGCCGGCGTCCCCCAGCGCCCTAGTGGCGTCCGCCCCATCAGTTGCGCATTGCGCTCGGCATTGGCCCGCGGCACCGCTGTCATCGCAGTTTCGATCCAGCCCGGCGCCAGGGCGTTCACCCGAATGCCCTCGGCCGCAAAGGCCACCGCCAGCGACTTGGTCAGCCCCGCCACGGCATGCTTGCTGGCCGTATAAGCCGGCGCATGCGGCGCCCCAAAGAACGAGAACATCGAGCCGATATTGAGCACCGCTCCGCCGCCGAGCTTTTCCCGGAACGCATAGGCCGTGCGCATAGAGCCGTTGAGGTTGATATCTATCGCCGTCTCGAACCCCTGCGGCGTCAGTTCCGCCGCCCGCAGGTTCACCCCGGCGCAATTGACCAGCACGTCGATCTGCCCGAACGCCCCGGCATACTCCCCAACCTGCTCGGTCGAGCGCACGTCGAGCTGGGTATAGACAAAGCCCGGCTCATCGCGCGCGGCGGCCTCCACTTCGGCCTGTGTCGCACCCGTGGCATGCACCTTCGCCCCCGCCTCGGCAAAAGCCCGTCCGATCCCCTGGCCAATGCCCGAAGTGGCGCCGGTGATCACCACCGTCTTGCCAGCAAAGAACTCGCCCGCCCAACTGCTCATCGTCATCCTCCCACACATGTTCCCGCCGTTGCCCGGCGTCGGTTCAGTCCTTTTCCGGCTTGCGGATCATGTACGTGTCCATGATCCAGCCATGCTTTGCTTGGGCCTCCGCCCGCACACGCACGATCTCCGCAGCGACGTCCGTCACTTTCCCGGCGATCAGGATCTCGTCCTGGGTGCCCAGATAGGCCCCCCAGAAAATCTCCGCCTCCCCGTCGAAGCGCCGGAAGACCTGGTGATTGTCGAGCATCACCACTGCGCTCGACAGCCCATCGGCCTCTCCTTCGCCCACCCGGCGTCCCGTCGTGATGGTGATCGGCTCGCCCACCCGATTAAGCGTGATCTGGTGTCGCGCCGCCAGCGCCTGCACCGCGCTGACCCCCGGGATCACTTCGACCTCGAGTTCATGGCCCGCCGTCCGCATATCGTCGATGATCCGCAGCGTCCCGTCATAGATCGCCGGATCGCCCCAGACGAGGAACGCCCCGGTCTCGCCATCCTGCAAATCCTCGGCAAACAGCCGCCGATAGGCCGCTTCCAGCTTGTCGCGCCATTCGCCGACGCTCTCCTTGTATTCTGGCGTCGCCGCCGGCCGTCGTGCCGGAATAAGAAAATCCACCAGCCGGTAGCCGCCCTCGGGCACGAACCGCTCGAGCATCTGCAGCCGGACGGCGTTGAGCCCGGCCTTTTCCGCGCCCTTGTCGGGCATGAAGAACAGATCGGCGCGCCGCATGGCGTCGATCGCCTGCACGGTCAGATAGTCCGGATGGCCGGCACCGATGCCGATGATCAAGATCCTGCGCATGAAGCTTCCCTATCGGATCGGCGCCCGAGCCGCTAGAACGCGCTCTATGACACGCGCCATCATGTTCATGGGAACCGGTTCGGATGTCGGCAAGTCGCTGGTGGTGGCCGGCCTCTGCCGCGCCTTCGCCAATCGCGGCCTGAAGGTCGCGCCGTTCAAGCCGCAGAACATGTCCAACAACGCCGCCGTCACCGCCGATGGTGGCGAGATCGGCCGCGCCCAGGCCCTGCAGGCCCGCGCCGCCCGCCGTGACCCCGTCACCGCCATGAACCCGGTACTCTTGAAGCCCGAGCAGGAAACCGGCGCCCAGATCATCCTTCGCGGCCAGCGCATCGGCTCCATGCCGGCCCGCGAATACTGGAAAAAGCGTGGCGAGCTACTGCCCGAGGTTGTCGCCGCTTTCACCGAGTTGGCCGCTTCCGCCGATCTCATCCTCGTCGAAGGCGCCGGCAGCGCCTCGGAAATCAACCTCAGATCCGGGGACATCGCCAATTTCGGTTTCGCCCAGGCCGCCGGCCTGCCGGTGGTGCTGATCGGCGACATCAACCGGGGCGGCGTCATCGCCTCGCTCGTCGGCACATTCGCCGTCGCCGATCCTGCCGATGCGGCGCTGATCGTCGGCACCTTGGTCAACAAGTTCCAGGGCGATCCGACGCTCTTTGCCGAGGGCGCCGCGGCCATCGCCGTACGCACCGGCGTGCCCTGTCTGGGCCCGGTACCAATGTTCGCCGACGCCGCAAAGCTCCCCGCCGAGGACGTGCTGGCCCTCGACCAGCCTGTGGCCTCGCGACAAGCCGGCTTCACCATCGTCGTGCCCCGCCTGCCGCGCATCGCCAATTTCGACGATCTCGACCCGCTCGCCGCCGAGCCCGGTGTCGATCTCATCATCGCCCCGCCAGGCAATCCCCTGCCGCCCGCCGATCTCATCATCCTGCCCGGCTCCAAGGCCACCATCGCGGACCTCGCCGCCTTGCGGCAGCAGGGCTGGGACATCGACGTCCTAGCCCATGCCCGTCAGGGCCGCCCGGTGCTCGGCATCTGCGGCGGTTACCAGATGCTCGGCCGCACCATCGCCGATCCTCTGGGCCTTGAGGGCCAGCCGCAAACCGTCCCGGGCCTCGGGCTTCTAGACGTGGAAACCACCCTCGAACCGCACAAACAGCTGCGGCTCGAGACCGCCACTGCCCTCGGCCAGCCCATCAGCGGCTACCACATGCATATGGGCGTCACCTCCGGTCCCGACACCCAAAGCCCCTTCGCCAACGTCGGTAACACCCCCGAAGGCGCCAGCAACGGCCGCATCTGGGGCACATATCTCCACGGTCTCTTCGCGGCCGACGGCTTCCGCTCCGCCTTTCTCGCGCGGCTGGGCGCGCCGATCAGCGATCTCGCCTACGAGCGGAGCATCGAGACGACCCTCGATGCCCTTGCCGCCCATTTCGAGGCCCATCTCGATCTCGACGCGCTGCTGGCATTGGCCCGCGAGCTGGGGTAGGGGGCATCCATGCACGTCTTTCTCGCCCCGCTCGCTCTCCTGCTCGAACGCCTCTTCGGCTACCCGATGCCGGTCTACAAGGCCATCCGCCATCCCGTGGTCTGGATGGGCGCGCTGCTCGACTGGCTCGACAAGACCCTCAACAAGGGCACCCACCAGCGCCTGAAGGGCGTGCTGGCACTGCTGATCCTCCTCGCGGTCACCGCGGCGATCACCGTCGCCATCCATCTCGGTCTGTCCCTGATCCCCTTCGGCTGGGTCATCGAGGCCATCCTTGCCACCACGCTTCTGGCGCAGAAGGAACTCGCTCGCGCCGTCCGCGCCGTCGCCGATGCTCTCGATACCTCGCTCGAAGCCGGCCGCCGCCAGGTCAGTCAGATCGTTGGCCGCGACCCCGAAATCCTCGATTCCGCCGGCGTCTCCCGCGCCGCCATCGAGAGTCTGGCCGAATCGACCTCCGACGGCGTCATTGCGCCGCTGTTCTGGCTGGTACTCGGCGGCCTGCCCGGCATCGCCCTCTACAAGGCCATCAACACCGCCGATTCCATGATCGGCCACAAGACTGAGCGCCACCTGCAGTTCGGCTGGGCCGCTGCCCGCCTCGACGATCTCGTCAACTGGCTGCCCGCCCGGCTGTCAGCCCTGCTGGTCGCCGGCGCGGCCTTCTGGGTCACGGGTGCCGAGGCCGAAAAGGCCTGGACCACTGCCCTGCGCGACGCCCGCAAGCACGCCTCGCCCAATGCCGGCTGGCCCGAAGCCGCTTTCGCCGGCGCACTCGGCTACTCCCTGGGCGGTCCCCGCAGCTATGCGGGCGAAACCATCGACCTGCCTTCGCTCGGCACCGGCCGCCGCGACCTCGGCCCCGCCGACATCCGCAACGCCCTGGCTCTCTACGGCATGGTCCTCAACCTCGCCCTCGGCATCGCCCTTGCCATCGCGGTACTCTTGTACCGCTAGGCCTCGTGCACCTTCGGCTCCGCCGTCTCCGGCGCCGAGCCCTTGAGCACCATCGGCAGCCCCGCCACCACGAAGTAGACATCCGTGCAGATCTCGGCCAGCCGCTGATGCGCCGACCCGGCCAGGTCGCGGAACATCCGCGCCAGCGCATTGTCCGGCACGATGCCGAGCCCGACTTCGTTCGACACCAGGATCACCTGCGCCGTCGTTACTTCGCCCAGCGTATCCATCAGCTCATCCACCGCCTGCGCCACATTCCTGTTGTCCATCAGAAGGTTAGTAATCCAGAGCGTCAGGCAGTCGACGAGGATCACATCATGGCTGCGCGCCGCCGCAACGATAGCCGCGCCCAGTTCCAGCGGCTCCTCGATGGTGGCAAACCGTCCCTGCCGCTGCTGCTGGTGCGTACGCACCCGCTCGGACATTTCCCCGTCCAGCGCCTCGGCTGTGGCCAGATAGGCCGGTTTGCTGCCCCGTCGCATCGCCAGCCGCTCGGCCAGGCCCGTCTTGCCCGAGCGTGCCCCGCCCAGCACCAGCACGTGTCCGTTGCTCATTTCTGTCTCCTTTTGCCGCTTTTTGCAAGGTTGCCGCGCCATCGGCACCGCTTCCGGCCACTGCTTGCATGTGTGCCATGCGGCTGGTCCGCTTTGCCGCGCACTTCAATTGGTTATTCTACTTTCGTCTATGGGCCATTGGCATTATGGTCCGCGCCGACTAGCACAGACCCTCTAGCAATCCTTTGGAGTCTCCGCGGGTGGCAACCTACTTTCTTGGGGTGGATGGTGGCGGCACGAACTGCCGGATTCGCCTCGCCGATGAGAACCTCGTGACATTGGCCGACGCCAATGGCGGCCGGTCCAACCTGCAGATCGAGGGCGGCGACCCCGCCTATCGCTCAATCACCGAGGGCACCCGCGAGGTCTTTGCCAAAGCCGGCATCGATTATTCCGAGACCGCCAACACCTTCGCCTGCTTCGGCATGGCCGGCGGCCGCCTGCCATCGGCCCGGGAGGCCTTCGGCAAGCGCGAGTGGCCGTTTGCCAAAGTCACCGTCTATGACGACATCGATATCGCCCGCGCCGGCGCCCATGGCGGCGGCGATGGCGGCGTCATCATCGTCGGCACCGGATCGGCCGCCATGGCGTTGGTCGATGGCAAGCGCCACCAGCGCGGCGGGGCTTGGCAGGCGCGG
>JACDQI010000089.1 GCA_015657675.1 Devosia sp. | reverse complement strand
TGGCGCGGCGAGGCGCGCGGTGCCAGACCAAAGCGCTCGACGTCATAGCGCGGCATCGACATCTGGATCATTTCGACGGCGCAGCACGCCAAGCCGAACGTCATCCACATCAGCGAACCGGTGCGGGCCCAGTTGATCAGCTCGTCCGTCGAGGTGACCAGAAAGCCCTTGTCGGCCAGTTCGTTGTTGATCTCGGTAAAGAACGGATCATTGGCGCCGATCGGCTTGCCGGTCGCCGGATCGAGGGCTCCAACCGGACGCGGCGCGATCAACGTGCCGCCTTGTGGGGTCAATCCCATTCGAGCGCGCCTTTCTTCCATTCGTAGATAAACCCGACCGTGAGCACGCCGAGGAAGATCATCACCGACCAGAAGCCGAACCAGCCGACATCCTTGAACGCCACCGCCCATGGGAACAGGAAGGCGACTTCGAGATCGAAAATGATGAAGAGGATCGACACCAGGTAGAAACGGACGTCGAACTTCATGCGGGCATCGTCGAACGCTTCAAAACCGCACTCATAGGCCGACACCTTCTCAGGATCCGGACGCTTGACGGCGACAATGAAGGGAGCAACGAGGAGCGCTAAGCCAATCACGGCGGCGAGCCCGATAAAGATCACGACCGGCAGATAATTGCTGAGCAAGTCAGTCATGCGGCAGCCTGTTCAATAGCCCGATCTGGGTGATCGGGTCGCGCGGAACAGCGAGCAATTTGGGCGGGCCGAACGACGCGAAGCGATGGCAAGGGCTTAGCCCACAGCCATGCCCTATTCAAGGAAAACAAAACTTGACAGTTTGGATCAACATTAGATGTGAACGGGCGGATTCCCGGGGCTCCGCGGCCTGCCGGAGCTGACATCCCTGCCCTGCGGCATCGCGCCTGAATCTTGCCGCAGAATCAAAGAGGCCCGCCGCTCAACGCGACGGGCCACTCGCATGGGACCGATAGTCGCCCTAGATCAATTGAGGTGCCAGAGCACGCCCGCGGTGATCTTGCCGCCACTGATGCCAGCGCCCCAGGCGCCGGTAATCATGCCTTCGCCGCGCACGCTGACCTGCGGCGCAATGGCCATTTCGATTCCCGCCCCGATTCCGTACGACGGAGTATTGGCGATCCAGCCGCCACCGGCGGTGCCGTAGACCAGCATATCGTCACTGAGGAAGCCGCCAAGCTTGCCCAGGAACAGTGCGTCAAAGCCGTAGAGCCCGCCGCCATTCCAGAGCGCATCACCCTGGAACTCGACGCCGGTCATCAGCGCGTCGGTCACCGCGAAGTTGGCGCCGACGACGACACCGATCATGCCGCTGCCTCCCGGTCCGGGGAAAGCGCCGAGGCCGGCGGTGCCACCGACATAGAAGCCCTCGAAATTGAACAGCGGGCTGTCGTAGATCTGGTTGGCCGGCATCAGCAGATCGGCTGCCTGTGCGCCGGTAGTCATCAGGGCTGCGGCGGTGACGCCGAGCAGCACGCTCTTGGTGAAGGTCATCGTGAGTCCCCTGGGAGGTAAGGATCTGAACTGATCCGATACTGCGCCTCGGGCGCCCGCGGGGACGAGGAGGGGGAGGCGGGCATATCGCCCAACGCGGCTAACCAACCCTGACGGAATCGCCGCTGGTTACTGCAATCTCTCCAAATTCGTTTCAATTTGACACATAGGGCCAAAAACAAAGGACCCCGCCGAAGCGGGGTCCCTGTCAGATCACGACGATCAGGCGATTAGGCCTGCCTCATCGAATATCTTAGAAGTGGAAGTTGATACCGATCTTGCCGACGTGAGCCGACTGAGCAGCATTGTCGAAATCCCACTGGTAGGTGTACTCGGCCTTGAGCGACACATTGTCGGCCACGGCGAACTCAGCACCCACGCCAACCGGGACGAAGGCACCCGTAGCGGAGTTCGAACCCACACCGACGTGAGCGTAGATCAGAGCAACGTCGGCCACGAAGCCGAGCTTGGCTTCGATGTCACCCTGGTACGACGAGTCAGACAGCCACGCGATTTCGCCTTCGAAGCCGGCGAGCAGCGACTGGTCGAGCATGACGTTGACGCCGAGGTTGGCGCCCAGCGAGTACACGGACGGAGTGGTCTGGCCGCCGAGCCACAGACCAACATAGGGGCCTTCCCAGTCGAAACCGACAGTGTTGTCGATCATGGCGGGTTCGCTAACGATCAGGTCTGCGGCGAAGGTCGCCGAGGAGAACGCCACGGTCGCGGCGGTGGCCAGCAAGGCGAGCTTGAGAGTGCGCATCTGAGAATCCTTTATATGCATCAGTCAGTCAGGTCCAAATAAGACAAATCCACGCCGGGGCGCAAGCGCCTCGCCGCAGAATAGTTGGTTTTCGGTACCTGATAGCCCCATATTGGGACGGCTTGTTGCCGTCCCGCCACAAGTGTTTTCCCCAGCAGCGAACATGGCAGAAAAAAGGCAGTCCGCGCAAGCGCGAACCGCCAAAAATTTTCATAAAATCTTAGGAAACGCTGGAGAGCGGTTCCTAGAACTGGAAGTGGGCACCCAGGGTAACCTGGTCCTTGGGATTGCCACCGGTGATCGGGAAACCGTGCAGGTACTGTGCGCGCACGCTGACGTTTTCGGCTACCGCGAACTCGACACCGCCGCCCGCCAGGAAGTCCTCTTCCACCGGTGCGCCCAGGTCGATGCCGTAACCAGCCGCCGCGTAAACCATCAGGTTGTCCGACAGCACCACGCCGGCCTTGCCGAGCACCTGGCCGTAGGTCGTGTCGAAATTGCCGCCGGTCAGACCGTGCAGCGCAACTTCGGCACCCACAAGGAAGAAATCGAACTGCGCATTCACGCCCGCATTGATCCCGGCGCCGTACTGCACGCCGCCATTCGGGCTCGACTGCACCACGCCATAGACGCCTGTGTAAAAGCCGTTCCAGTCATAGCCGCTGTCGGCGACCGGAATTTCGACTGGTGAGGACGAGACCGGCATGGTGATGAGGTCGGCGGCCTGCGCCGAACCGATGCCGAGGCCGGCCGTGGTGATGAGTGCCGCAACGGCGATTTTCTTGAACATGCTCATGCTGTTCTCCTGTGGTCGTTGACAAGGAAACGCCGCATTGCAGCCGCGGTTCCGTATCGGATGGGGCGGTCACCCAGCAGCAATGTTGGGAGGATCCAAATGCCGCCGAATGACCGTGAGTCCAGTCTTCCCGGGAGATGTGGGGGCAATGTGCCCCGTGGGCGGCCACAATAAGGCGCCCCTTCAGTGTGGCATCGTTGTCACAGCTGGCGAGATCGAGCAGCATCGCCTGCCCGATAGGCAGCGACACGACCAACCATCATGAAATGAAGGGGAAGTGGCGCGAGAGACGGGGCTCGAACCCGCGACCTCCGGCGTGACAGGCCGGC
>JACDQI010000009.1 GCA_015657675.1 Devosia sp. | reverse complement strand
GACCCCCCATCCCCACCGGCCTATCGGCCGGTCCCCCCTCCCCCACAAAGGGGGGAGGGAGAACTGACTGAGAGTTCCGTGGCTAGGTCATGCCTGCCCGGCGTTCCTCCGGTCGTCCGCAACGAACGCGCAATCGAGTTCCGAATATCCTTTACGTCTGATCTACTGCGGGCAATATTGATCTGATGTGGAGGGGCGTATGATTAGGATGCTTACTATTGCTGCAGCAATCGCGGCCGTCTTTCTTGGCGGCTGCGCTAGCAGTTCGATAACAAGGCTGGCAAAGAATAGAGCCGTAGTTTCGACCTCGGCTGCACCGGTTTGCAGAACTACCGGTGCGGAGTCTGTGGCCAACCAAATGGCCGCCATTGCTACCATTCAGGCGGGATATCAGCGCTTCGTGGTGGTTGGATTTGGTTCTGAAAACAACACGAGGTTGGTGACCACTGGTCCGAGCTATGCAAACACCACCGGGACGTTCAATCGCGTCGGAAATACGGTCTACGGGACCGCGAACACGACGTATGGCGGGCAGACAACTTTTGTTGCAGGTAGCAACAATGCCCAGATGGAGGTTGTGATGCTCAACCCACAAGATCCCGGATTTGAGCAGGGGCTAGATGCTAAAGCCTCGCTTGGGCCGGAGTGGCAGAAGAAGGTGAATGAGGGGATAAACAACTGCTTCTAGTGTGCCGAAAAGGCTGTTTCGATTTTCGTGTGCAGTTGTAGTGGCCTTTGGCCAGGAGGTGGGCCAGAGTACCGGCCCACCATTGTTGAAGTGTTGTCTAGCTCCAACGGCTGTCGCTAGACCACGACCACTGGTCATACGGCCTGAAGGGCTTGAATGCTTTAAAGGGCTTGAACGGGGCAAACGCCTTAAGGGGAGGAAATGGCGCATAGGCCAAGTAGGGCTTCGTCACACCCAGGTTGGCGGATGAGGATGTGTAGAGTCCCACGGCCCCGCGACTGTCGCGGATATGGTCTTTGCGCCACCATCCTACGTGGCTCCCTGAGTAGTCGTACACGCTGTCGCCATCAACGAAAGCGACGTGCTTACCCGACAGATCAACGATCTGGCATTCGACTCGATCAAGCCAGGCCGCAACTTGGCCGTGGCGATTGTAAAGAGCATCCATTGGAATTCTCCTTTAAGGATGCGTCCAGGCTCCGCTCGACAATCGACTCTTGGTCACCTACCTTCAAGTTGCACACTCTGAGAGCAGTGAGAGTCTCTCGTCCCCACAAGTACCTGAACTACGCTTCGTGGGAGCCTAAGCCGGAGTTCTAAGCTCCGGCTTTGGCATTTCTAGACACAGGTCCTGTGTCGAATCTTGTTTTGTTCCTCTTTGCAGTTTGGCCCAGCCTTTCGGCTGGGCCATGGAATTGACGCGTCGAGCCCTCAGCTGCAGCCCGTCGTGGTCCCGCAGTCCTCGCACACCATGCAGTGGCCGCTCACCTTCATGCGCATCGAGTTGCACGTGCTGCACTGGTCGCCCGTGTAGCCCTGCATCTGGGCCTGGGCCCGGAGCTGATGCGGGTCGGTGGAGGGCGGGGGGCTCGGGATCGGGTGCAGTTCGGCGGCGTTGAGGACGGTCGGGGTGGGGTCGATCTTCAATGCCGTGGCGGATTTCAGCGCCGTGATGGTCGAGGTCTGCATCGACTGCACGGGGTTGAAGTTTTGCGCCGTGAGGCCGCCCGGGACCAGCATCAGGTTCTGGTCCTTGACCTTGCCACGGGTCATGCCGCGCGAGACGAACTGCTGGGCCGGCATCGGCGCAGGGCGGAGGCTTTCGCCTTCCTTGCTCAGCGCGGTCGGGCTGTCCGGATTGACGTGGGCCAGATCCTCGCGGTCGAGATAGGAGACAGCGAGTTCGCGGAAGATGTAGTCGAGGATCGAGGTGGCGTTCTTGATCCGGTCGTTGCCCAGGACCATGCCGGCGGGCTCGAACCGGGTGAAGGTGAAGGCCTCGACATATTCCTCGAGCGGCACGCCGTATTGCAGGCCGAGCGAGATGGCGATGGCAAAATTGTTCATCATGGCACGGAAGGCAGCGCCTTCCTTGTGCATGTCGATGAAGATTTCGCCCAAGCGCCCGTCGTCGAATTCGCCGGTGCGCAGGTACACCTTGTGGCCGCCGATATTGGCCTTCTGGGTGTAGCCCTTGCGGCGGTTTGGCAGCTTTTCGCGGTCGCGGGACTGCACGACGCGCTCGATGATGCGCTCGACGATCTTTTCGGCGACATGCGGGACGCGCGCGTCGGCGTTCATGGCGGCGAGGTTTTCGGCGATGTCGTCCTCATCCTCCTCGCCATCGGCGAGGATGGAGGAGTTGAGCGGCTGGCTGAGCTTGGAGCCGTCGCGATAAAGGGCGTTGGCCTTCAGCGCGAGGCGCCAGGAGAGCATGTAGCTTTCCTTGCAGTCATCGACGGTGGCGTCGTTGGGCATGTTGATGGTTTTGGAGATGGCGCCCGAAATGAAGGGCTGTGCGGCGGCCATCATCAGGATGTGGCTGTCGACCGAGAGATAGCGCTTGCCGATCTTGCCGCACGGGGTGGCGCAATCGAACACCGGCAGGTGCTCGGCCTTCAGGTGCGGAGCGCCTTCGAGCGTCATGGCACCGCAGACGTGGACGTTGGCGGCCTCGATGTCCTTCCTGGAGAAGCCGAGGAAGGGCAGCAGCTCGAAGGAGATGTCGTTGAGCTGTTCGGCGGTGACGCCGAGCGACTTGAGGAAGTCCGCGCCCAGCGTCCACTGGTTGAAGACGAACTTGATGTCGAAGGCCGAGACCAGCGCCTTGTTGAGGGCCTCGATCTTGTCGTCGCCAAAGCCCTTGGCGCGGAGCGAGCCGGGGTTGATGCCCGGAGCCTGGTTGAGATTGCCGTGGCCGACCGCATAGGCCTCCATCTCGGCAATCTGGCTTTCCGAATAGCCGAGGGTGCGCAAAGCCGGCGGCACGGCGCGGTTTATGATCTTGAAGTAGCCGCCACCGGCGAGCTTCTTGAACTTCACCAGGGCGAAGTCGGGTTCGATACCGGTGGTGTCGCAATCCATGACCAGGCCGATGGTGCCGGTCGGGGCGATGACCGAGACCTGGGCATTGCGGTAGCCATGCTTTTCACCGGCAGCGACGGCTTCGTCCCAGACGGACTTGGCGCGAGCCGCGAGCGGCGCGTCGTGCAGGCTCTTGAGGTCCAGCGGGACCGGCGCGATCGACAGGCCCTCGTAGCCGGTGGCATTACCATGGGCGGCGTTACGATGGTTGCGCATGACACGCAGCATGTGCGGGGCATTGCGCGGATAGTCGGCGAAGGGCCCGAGCTCCTTGGCCATTTCGGCCGAGGTCAGGTAGCTGGTGCCGGTCATGACGGCGGTGATGGCGCCGGCAATGGCGCGGCCTTCGGCCGAGTCATAGGGAATGCCGGAGGTCATCAGCAGGCCGCCAATGTTGGCGTAGCCGATGCCCAGGGTGCGGTATTCGAACGAGCGCTCGGCAATGGCCTTGGACGGGAACTGCGCCATCATCACCGAGATTTCGAGCACCACCGTCCAGAGACGGCAGGTGTGCTCGAAGGCGGCAACGTCGAAGCTGCCGTCGGCAAGGCGGTAGGGGAGCAGGTTGACCGACGCCAGGTTGCAGGCGGTGTCGTCGAGGAACATGTATTCCGAGCAGGGGTTCGATGCGTTGATCGGACCGGCTTCGGGGCTGGTGTGCCACTCGTTGATGGTGGTGTGGTACTGGATGCCGGGATCGGCCGAGGCCCAGGCGGCATAGCCGACCTGTTCCCAGAGATCGCGGGCCTTGAGGGTCTTGGTGACCTTGCCGTCCTTGCGGGCGGTGAGGCTCCAATCGCCATCGGTCTCAACGGCCTTGAGGAAATCATCGGTGACGCGGACGGAGTTGTTCGAGTTCTGGCCCGAAACGGTCAGGTACGCTTCGCTGTCCCAATCGGTGTCGTAGATGGGGAAGTCGAGGTCGGTGTAGCCCTGCTTGGCGAACTGGATGACGCGGTAGATGTAGTTCTCCGGCACCAGCGCCTTCTTGGCGGCGCGGACTTCGCGCTTCAGAGCAGGGTTCTTGGTGACGTCGAAGCAGTCATCGCCGGAGCCGTCGCAATTGACGGCGGCCTTCATGATCAGCTTGAGGTGCTTGGAGACGACCTTGGAGCCGGTCACCAGAGCGGCGACCTTCTGCTCCTCCTTGACCTTCCAGTTGATGTATTCCTCGATATCGGGATGATCGATGTCGATCACGACCATCTTGGCGGCGCGGCGAGTGGTGCCGCCCGACTTGATGGCGCCGGCAGCGCGGTCGCCGATCTTGAGGAAGCTCATCAGGCCGGACGAACGGCCGCCGCCGGAGAGCTTTTCGCCACCGCCACGGAGCTTTGAGAAGTTGGTGCCGGTGCCCGAACCGTACTTGAAGAGGCGCGCCTCGCGGACCCAGAGGTCCATTATGCCGTTCTCGTTCACCAGGTCATCATTGACCGACTGGATGAAGCAGGCATGCGGCTGCGGATGCTCATAGGCCGACTTGGACGACATGAGCTTTTTGGTGAAGGGGTCGACATAGAAGTGACCCTGGCCGGGGCCGTCGATGCCATAGGCCCAGTGCAGGCCCGTGTTGAACCACTGCGGGGAGTTCGGCGCCACCTTCTGGGTCGCCAGCATGAAGCAGAGCTCGTCAAAGAAGGCGCGCGCGTCGTCCTCAGAGGCGAAATAGCCACCCTTCCAGCCCCAGTAGGTCCAGGTGCCGGCGAGACGATCAAAAACCTGGCGGCTGTCGATTTCGGAGCCATAACGCTCGTTCTCGGGCAGTTTGGCGAGGGCCTTCTCGTCGGGGACCGAGCGCCACAGCCAGGAGGGAACCGCGTTCTCTTCGACCTTCTTGAGGATCCTGGCGACGCCGGCCTTGCGGAAGTACTTTTGCGCGATGATGTCGGCCGCGACCTGGCTCCAGGTCGAGGGGACCTGCACGTCTTCGAGCTTGAAGACCACCGAGCCGTCCGGATTTCGAATCTCGCTCGTGGTCGAGCGGAATTCGATGCCGGCATAGGCACTCTGATTGGCCTTCGTGTAGCGACGTTCAATGCGCATTCTAGATGAATTCCCCAAATGAGGGACGCCACAAGCGTCCCGCGAGCCGTACCGCACGGCTTCTGGCCTCAGTCTGACGGTGTCCAACCTGTGCCGTGATGGGCGCCGATCTGGAACGTCGGCTTTCCGTTTCACGGACTTTGTCGCGGGCGGCGAAAAGCTTGGCGCAACCCGCAAATGGTTGGACTTAAGCGCCGAGTCGGTCAATGGCGCGAGTTTGCGTCGACCTACCACCCGTTGTGTCGAAACCCGGCTCCGACGTCTAAATACAGTATCTCATATGTGGATTGCGGGGAAAAGTATGAAGGGCGATTCGAGGGGCGGATTGGTCAATTTTGCGCGCTTTATGGCATTCCAGCGCTGCAGCCGATGACGCTAAACGCCTCTGAATCCGGCACTCTTGGGCGTCGCTCAGAGGCCACGCGAAGGTGAGCGGACGGCGCCAAGCAGGCCACAAAAATCGGTGCGAATCCTGTCAAGTGCATTATTTCGGTCACAAATGCCCGCACCATATGCGGCCCCTGAAGAGGCGCAGAGGCACAACCTGTAGGGCCGCTCGGGGTCTCGCGTTTTGACTAGGCTCCCGGCCCCGCCCATGCTAGAGCCAAGGCATTGGCAGGGCGATTTGCCCGGCCCGAAATACCCTCTGATGGCAAGGCGCTGGGCGCGATGAAAGACTTCTTCCTCGAGATCTTCACCTGGTGGCGCGGCAATACCTGGGGCACGCGCCTGTGGGTGGCACTGCACGGCATCTATGTGGGCTCGGATGAAGCGGGCAATCGCTACTATCGCTCCAAGAAGCCGCAGGGACCGAATGGTCGTGAGCGCCGCATGATCATTTTTGCCGGCCCGGCTGAAGCCACGGCGATTCCGCCCGGCTGGCACGGCTGGATGCACTATCGTGACGACGTCCCGCCCAGCGAGGCGAGCTACACACCGCGCGCCTGGGAAAAGCCGCATCAGCCCAACCTCTCCGGTACGGCCCTGGCTTATCGTCCGGATGGGAGTCTGTTGGCCAAGGGCGAGCGGCCGCGCGTCAGCGCCGACTACGACGCCTGGTCTCCCGAGTAATAGCCGCCCGTATGATCCGGCCGATCCGCGTCCTTTTCTTCGCGCTCGCGGCGCTCGGTGCCGCGCCAGTGGCGGCCGAGACCATCGGCAATCCGGTGGCCGCGTTTTCCGGCCTCGACAAGATCACCGGTCGGGTCACAAACTTTGACGTCTATATCGATGAGACGGTGCAGTTCGGCGCGCTGCAGATCACGCCGCGGGCCTGCTATTCCCGACCGCCGACCGAGACGCAGCGCACCTCGGTGTTCCTGGAGGTGGATCAGGTCAGTCTCAAGGGGTCGGTGACGCGGATCTTTACCGGGTGGATGTTTGCCGACAGCCCGGCGCTCAACGCAATCGACCATGCGGTCTATGATATCTGGCTGCTCGATTGCAAAAAGAGCTCGGATGTACCGCCGCCGGAAAAGACGAATGCGCCGGCGGATGCTGCGCCTGGGGCGGATACGCGCGGGTAGCTGCCAGTTCAGCGCGCACGCCCTCGTCCTTCGACAGGCTCAGGATGAGGGCTACGCACTAGCCGTCTTGGAACTCAGTTGGTGGTGCGGACCAGCCGGTGATGCCATCGGGCATGATGACGCGGACCCAGCCGGGGCGGCGTTCGGCGACTTTGAGGGGGGTGCCGGGCTCCAGCACGGTGATGGACCGGGCGCGGGTCGAGGGCTCGGCGCGCAGTTTCAACGACGCGAGTTGCGGACCCTCATCATTGGCGGGGCGGGGCGTGGCGGCGGCGTCGCGGGTGGCGGGCGCGGTTGAGGCAGCCGGGGTACGATCTTCGCCGAGGTAGCTGGCATAGACCCAACCCGTGGTGCCGTCGGCGCGGGCGATACGCGCCCAGCTGCCACTGCGTTCGAGAACGGCCACTTCTTCGCGAGCGGGCAGGACCATGACGGAGGACTGGTCGGTCGAGGGGCCGGTGCGGAGGTTGACCGGGGTACGCACGGCGATGCGCTCGGCCTTGGCCAAAGTGGCGGGATCGACGTGCGCAGGGGTCGGGGTCGGCTCAGACGGCAGAGCGGCGCTGGTGGGCGTCGCAACCGGAGCGGGTGTCGAGGGTTTGGGCGCGGCAGCAGCGACCGGCGCGACCGGTGCAGGGCTCACGGAAAGCTTGGGGGCAACGACCGGGACGGCCGGAACCGGTTCGGCCAGGGATGCGACTTCGGTCACCGGGGCAACGCTGAGGCTATTGGCCTCGGGCCGGTCGATGGCGTCATTGAGGAAGCGCGAGAGGCTCGAGGCGGTGGCAAGGGGGCTCGCCTGGGTGACGCGGCTATCGGCCTCGGGCGCCGGAATCAGCATCATGCCGCCCAGCAAAGCCGTCAGGGAAAGCGCAATGATAGACCCAATGCCTACTTGTCCGCGTCGCATCCGTCGTCCCTCGCCGTTTGCCGACATGTGACGGATTCCGTCACACTGCCAACTTTTTCCCTATAGCGCGTTCGCGCGTGCTGAGCAGTTTCAATTCCAAATTAAGCTTAAGTGTTCCCAAGATTATTTCAGACTTCCGTCCCAGATTGACACAGCGAGGCGGCAAGCGCCGTTTTGGCGGACCAGCTAATGACAGCGGGAGGGAAATGATGCTGCTCAAGGGAAAGACGGCGCTTGTCTATGGCGGATCGGGCGCCGTGGGTGGCGCTGTGGCGCGGGCGTTTGCCCGCGAAGGTGCCCATGTGGTGCTAGCGGCGCGGCGGCAGGGACCGCTGGAGGCGGTGGCTGCCGAGATTCGCAGCGCGGGTGGGACGGCGGATGTGACGCTGGTGGATGCGTTTGATGCGCTAGCCGTCGAACAGCACCTGGCGGCGGTGGTGGATCGACACGGGCCGATCAAGGTGATGTTCAACGGCATTTCGTGGGACGATACGCAGGGCGAGCCGCTGACGCTGATGCCGTTCGAGAAGTTTCTGCGCCCAGTGCAGCTGGGGCTGACCGGATGGTTCCATACCGGCACGGCGCTGGCCCGGCATATGGGGCAGAATGGCGGCGGAGTGATCCTCGGGATTACGGCGAATGCCGGTCGCGAGCCGTTCGGCGGGGTTGGCGGGTTTGGGATTGCCTGTGCGGCGGTCGATCATTTCCTGCGGCAACTGGCGGTGGAGAATGGGCCCAACAAAGTGCGCGTTTGCTGGGTGCGCTCGCCGGGTTCGCCCGATGCGCCGGGCGTACGGGAAGCCTGGCAGCTTTATGCCGATGCCAATGGCAAGACGCTGGCGGAGGTAGAGATCGAGTTCGGCAAGGACACGCCGTTGCGCCGCGTGACGCCGCTGGCGCAGGTTGCCGACGCGGCCGTGCTCCTCGCCAGCGACCTGGCCGCCGGGATGACCGGCACGCTGGCCAACGCGACCGGTGGGGCACAGATCGACTGAGCAAGGCCGATCAAACGGCGGGGTGGCAGGGGGTTAGGCTCTGGTCATCAACACGAGGAGACCAAGATGCTGACGGAACCAAAGATCATCGAGCGGGCGAGCCAGCCCTGCGTGACCATCAACCTCGACGTGAGCCAGCCCGAGATTTCGCAGGTGGGGCCGCCGCTGCCCGACGAGGTGGCCAAGTGGTGCAAGGCGCAGGGCATCGAACTGGCGGGGGCGCCGTTCTTTGACTATTGCGCCTTCCTGCCAGACGGACGGATGACGATGCGTGCCGGTTTTCCGGTGAAGACGTCGGCCAAGTCGGAGGGGCGGTTCGTGGCCGGGGAACTCCCGCGCGGCCGCTATGCGAGCCTGACGCATACCGGGCCCTATCACGAGCTGCACGATGCCAACATGACGCTCGATGATTGGGTGCGCGCCCAGGGGCTGGACCTTGCGGGTCGGATGACGGACGCGAAGACGCTCGTGGGTGCGACGCGGCTCGAGATCTATCACAAGGATCCGGGGGAGGATCCGTCGGGTCATCCGGTGACCGAGGTGGCGTTTCGGTTGAAGTAGGGGCGAGTCCGTACGTTAGGCCTCATCCTGAGCTTGTCGAAGGATGAGGCCGGTGCCCGAAGGGTGGTACCCGACCTCGTGGTTCGACAAGCTCTCACTTGGAGCGTTCGACTTTCAGCCATCGAGGGCGAAGAAGTCGGCGTCGTGCTGGAGGGCGGCGGCGAGGCGGAGTTCGTAGTCTTCGCGAGGGATCTCAATGCCGCCGAAGGTGGCGAGATGTGGGGTGACGAACTGGGTGTCGAGCAGGCGGTAGCCGCCGGCGTGGAGGCGATCGACCAGATGGACGAGCGCCATCTTGCTGGCATTGGTGGCGCGGTGGAACATCGACTCGCCAAAAAAGGCGGCGCCAATGGAAAGGCCGTAAAGCCCGCCGACCAGCGAGTCGCCGTCCCAGACCTCGACCGTGTGGCAAAGGCCGCGGGCGAAGAGCTGGCCATAGATCTTGCGGATGGCAGGGTTTATCCAGGTGGAGTCGCGGTCGGTGCCGGCCGTGGCGCAGCCCTCTATGACCGCCATGAAATTGGTATCCACCCGAATCGAAAAGCTGCTCTGTTTCATCTCCTTGCGGAGACTTCTTGAGACGTGAAATGAATCAAGCGGCAGGATGCCGCGCTGTTCCGGGCTGACCCAGAAGACGTCAGTGGAGTCGGCGTCCTCGGCCATAGGGAAGATGCCGGCGCGATAGGCGCGGAGCACGAGGTCGGCCGTCAGCTCGATATGGAACGGGTCGGTCTTGCGGGACATAGCAGGAGGGTGCGGGAGGCGGGTGGGAGATGCAAGCGTCGCGTGGCCGCAGGGGATGACCCGCTTATGGCCTCGGGCGACGGTCCAGATACCGCCGGACCAGCCAGCCAAGCCCGGCCCCGACAGCGCCACCAAGCAGCAGCCAAACATAGCGCCACGGAACCTGCACAGTTTCAGGCAGGATTGCCAAGGTCGTGATGATCCCCACCGAGATGCCGATGACGAGCGGCCGATTGCGCCGCATGCTCTCCAGTGGATCTGGCGTGCTCATGAAGTGAACAGGGTCGCGGCAATATAGCTGCCGCCGATCACGACGATGGCAATGCCTGCCGCGATCAGCCAGCCGTTCATCGCCTCAGGCCTTGTTGGCGGCCAAGAACTTTTCCAGCCAGTGGATATCGTAGTTGCCGGCGATGACGTCGGGTTCCTTGATCAGGCGCTGGAAGAGCGGCAGCGTGGTCTTGATGCCATCGACGACGAACTCATCGACGGCGCGACGCAGGCGCTGCAGGCATTCCTCGCGGGTGCGGCCGTAGACGATGAGCTTGCCGATCAGCGAGTCGTAGTAGGGCGGGATCGAGTAGCCCTGGTAGACGGCGCTGTCGACGCGGACGCCGACGCCGCCGGCCGGTGGTAGAAGGTGATCTTGCCGGGCGAGGGCGCAAAGGTCTGCGGGTCCTCGGCGTTGATGCGCACTTCGATGGCATGGCCATAGAAGTTGACGTTCTCCTGCTTGATGGAGAGCGTTTCGCCCGAGGCGACGCGGATCTGCTCGTAGACGATGTCGACGCCGGTGATACGCTCGGTGACCGGGTGTTCCACCTGGACGCGGGTGTTCATCTCGATGAAGTAGAACTCGCCGTCCTCGTAGAGGAACTCGATGG
>JACDQI010000088.1 GCA_015657675.1 Devosia sp. | reverse complement strand
CGGCCGGCGCGGCCGGCGATCTGGCCGAACTCGGCCGGGGTCAGTGGACGGGTCTGGTGGCCGTCGAACTTGCGATCATCGGCAAAGGCGACGTGACGGACGTCGAGGTTCAGACCCATGCCGATGGCGTCGGTGGCGACGAGGAAGTCGACATCGCCGTTCTGGTACATGTCGACCTGGGCATTGCGGGTGCGGGGTGAGAGTGCCCCCATCACCACGGCGCGCCGCCGCGCTCGCGGCGGATCAGTTCGGCAATGGCGTAGACCTGGGTGGCCGAGAAGGCGACGATGGCCGAGCGTGGCGGCTGGCGCGAGATTTTCTTGGAGCCGGCATAGAGCAGTTCGGAAAAGCGCGGCCGGTGGATGATCTCGGCATCGGGCAGCAACGCGCGGATCACCGGCGCCATGGTGGCGGCGCCCAGCAGCAGCGTCTCGTTGAGGCCGCGGGCGTGCAGGATGCGGTTGGTGAAGACGTGGCCACGGTCGAAATCAGTGGCGACCTGGATTTCGTCGATGGCGAGGCATTCGACCGGCATGTCGAGCGGCATGGCCTCGACGGTCGCTACCCAGTAGCGCGCCTTGGGGGGCACGATGCGCTCTTCGCCGGTCACCAGCGCGACGTGCTGGGCGCCGATGCGGTCGGCGACCTTGTGATAGACCTCGCGCGCCAAAAGGCGCAGCGGCAAGCCGATCATCCCGGACCGGTGGGCCAGCATGCGCTCGATGGCATAGAACGTCTTGCCGGTATTGGTGGGGCCGAGGATCGCCTTGAGCGAGCCGGAATTGCCTACGGTCATCTATCGCTATTTAGGGAAGATCGCAGCGCGATACGAGTGTTGCAAAGGGAGACAGTTTCTCCCCGTTCCGGCGCCCGGTGTTTACTCCTAGCACGAAGCACGAACAGAACGAGACAGAATCGGCCGCGACTCGCAAATCTGCCTTTGTTCCCCACTGCCTGTGGTGGGTCCGCAGCTGATTCTGCCGCAAGGGCGCCGCGGCAGCCAGTCAAGCCCCTCACTTATCCCCGTTTGGCGTTCAGCTTGATGACCAAGGGGTTAATTTTGGGTCCGAGAGCGGCAGAATCGGCCATCGGTGAAGCGAAGGTAAACGCATGGAGCGCAAAGATTTTTTGCAGTTTCATGGGTCGGGTGCCGCAGCGCCGCGGGTCGTGGCTGCGAAATTGAGAAAACAGTCGTTGACCGTCCCGCGATGGGACGACGCGGCGGTTAGGGATTGGTTAACCATAATTGACGCCGGCGCGGCGAAAGCCATCGTTTCGACCTGCGGAGAGCGGCTTTAGTCTCCCGGGACCGAAGCTGGCGTAACGTGCCGTATCGGCACGCTTTTGGGCCGTTTTCCTGGCTCGCGTTAACAGGTGAATCGAACCGTGAACGAACACGGGTCGAATCGTGTGTCTGTGGAAAACATCGCTTTGTTCACGCCCAGCCTGTGGGGGTGTCCCGCCCGGCGACCCACTAAGCAGGTCGTTTTGCGCCGATCGGGCGATGGGTACTGCGCATGCGTCGTTCATGTAGGTGACCAGAGGGTTAAATACTGGCGCCGAACGGCGGTTTTCGCCCGCCGAGGGGCAAACGTCAGCGAGACGTAAACGACTGATCGCAAAAGAAAACTTCGCCGCTCATACTCGGCGCCCCGGGAGAGCGGGCATTGCCGCGGTGAAGTTGAGGAAAAAGCCGTTGACCGTGCCAGTCTGGCACGCGGATTTTGTTTACGCGCCGTTAACCATAAATTTCAGGGCCTTAGCCAAAAGAAGGTCCGCAGCCCGGAGTCTGCACCCGCTTGGAGTGCCAGAGGCGCTCGTCCTCGCCGGTCTATTGCCGGCGCGGCGGGGCTGCGGAGAATGGCTCAGCACTGCGCCATGAGCGGCGCCCAGTTGCTGGTGACAGCGGTGCCCGGGATGACCACCCGGTATTCGGCGTCGATCGATGCGACGATGTTCATGGGTTTGGAATAGCTGCCCATGATGACGCCGTTGGCGCCCTTGGTGGTGGTGACGCTGAACGGGCCAGTGACGCCGCCGTTCTTGCGCACCAGCATGATCTGCAGGGTGCCGGGCTTGTTGGTCTGGATCCAGGCCGTCAGCTTGGCGGGGCCGGGGCAGACATTGTTGGCCGGGGAAATGATCCCGAGCTGGGCGCTGGTGGGCTTGAGCTTGACCTGGCCGCCGCCCTTGAGGTCGAAGGCCTGGGCGGCGCTGGTGGCGAGGCCGATGGCGAGAAGCGTCGCCAGGCCGGTCTTGAGTAGGGACGTCATGGTGTTCTCCTCGGTGTGTGAGGAGAAGATGCCGTCCGCGCCTTGAACTCGCGGTGACGGCGCCGTTTATCGCCCGTTCATTGCGTCAGGCGGGTCAGCACCATCGAGAGGTCGCCCATGCTGGTGGTCAGCAGCACGCGGTAGGGGATGTAAGTCCCGGGGGTAGCAAGGGGCGCGTACCAGATCAGGATCCGGTCGGACTCCTTGAGGTAGTTGGTGACTTCCGAGGTGGTGAAGTGGCCCGAAATCGGGGTGTAGCGGATGCTGCAGAGGATGACCGGACCTTGGTAGCCGGTCTTCTTGCTGGTGGCGTCCTCGGCCTTGGTGAAGCGCATGGCGATGTTGAAGCGCTCGAGGCCAGTGAAGATCTGCATGCGGCGGTCGCAGAGCGACTTGTCGAGCTTGCCGCCCTTGAGGACGAAGGCAGCGATCATGTCGTTGACCCCGCGCAGGTGCTTCCGCTCGATGGCGATGCGGTCGATATTGTTGATCAGCGGTGGGTTGATGACGAAGCTCTGCACGTCGCGGCCGGCATAGGTGATGGCGACGGTGAAGTCCTCGCCGCCGCTGGATGTCAGCAGGTCGAAGCGCTCGGAGGTGAGGCCGGTACCGGTGGAGATGCCTTCGGACTCCACCTTGCCGCTGCCGCTCGAAACGAGCGATGCCAGACCGGTGATGCGGGCGTCGGCATTGAGCTTGTATTGGTTGCCGTCGTCCTGGAGAGCGATGCGGACGCTGGCGATATTGGAGTTGCCCAGCGAGATGGCGTAGTCGGCCACCGCAGCGACGGGATCGGCCAAAGCCGGGAGGGTCAGGCTGCCGAGAGCCAGCCACAGGGCTCCCGCAAGCGTCGGCAATCTCAAGGACAAGGCAACCTCAGGCGTAAAACTTGACGGCTCGCGAGCGAATCGACGCGACCTGAAAATGCCCGCTCCACCCTGAGGAGGCAAGGGAGTCGGCGTTTTGCGCGGGCTTTGCGCCTTGGAGTGTGGCGATGCGACGGCAGGCCGCAGCGCTTTCGGCAAATGCGGATGGACAACGGTAACGTGAGCATGGAACTTTCCGCCCGGTTTCACGTTGCGGTGCTTTCGGGGCCCAAAGTTCATGTTGTGCAAGTTCAGTCTGGTCAGTGCGGTCGCTTTGGCGACGGCGATGCTTCCCCTTGCGGCATCGGCGCAGGATTCCGGGTACCGCTACCCGGAAAAGACGGTGCTTTCGCAGTATGACGAGGCGGTGTTCTTTTTGCCGGGCAGTTTCACAAGGACTGGTTCCACTACAGCTTCCACCCCTGGGACGCGACCTGGGACAGCACCTCGGTCATCGGGGCGGGTTACAGCGCACCTGGCTGGACTGGAAGGATTTCCGGCTCGGCGGCGAAGTCGGCATGGCCGGAAGGTTCGGCGCCGATGCGGCTTCGGCGGAACTCTGGGCG
>JACDQI010000008.1 GCA_015657675.1 Devosia sp. | reverse complement strand
TGTCGAACCACGAGGGCGTGGCATAGGTGTTCCCGACCTCGTGGGTTCCGACAGGCTCACCATGAGGTCTTCGAGACAACAGCGCGCGGGCAACTAGAGTCCCCGCAGCACCCCGGGCACCAGCCCCGGCAAATCCTTTGCAATCATCCCCGGCCCACCAAACGCCATGGCCGCCGCGCCATGCACCCACACCGCCGCAGCCGCCGCCTCGAACCCCGCCATCCCCTGCGCCAAAAACCCCGCCACCAGCCCGGCGAGCACGTCGCCGGCCCCCGCCGTCCCCAGCCACGCCGGCGCATTGGTATTGATCGCCGCCCGGCCGTCCCGCGCCGCAATCACCGTGTCGCTGCCCTTGAGGATAACCACGGCCCCTGACCGCGCCGCCGCCACCCGCGCCTGTTCGACCTTCGAGCCAGCGACCACCCCGAACAGCCGCGCGAACTCGCCGCCATGCGGCGTCAACACCACCGGCCCCGCGCTTGCCCTGATCGCATCGAACAACGTGTCGGGGTCGCTCGCAAAGCTGGTCAACGCATCCGCATCGAGTACCGCGCCAACCCCAGTCTGCAGCAGCGCCAGCACCCGGCTCCGCGTCGCTTCACCGATCCCCGCCGCCGGCCCGATCACCACCGACCGCACCTTGTGCTCGAACACCAGTGCCGAAAGCTCCTGCGCCGTCGCACTCGGCTTGAGCATGATGGCGGTCACATGGCTCGCATGCACCAACAGCGCCGCCTCCGACCCAGTGAGCGTCACCAGCCCAGCGCCCGACCGTAGCGCCGCCGTCGCCGCCAGCCGCGATGCCCCGGTCTGCAGCGGGCCGCCAGACACCACCAGCACATGCCCCCGATCAAACTTGTGACCCTCTGTCGACGGCTTTGGAATGCTCCAGAGCGCCGGGCTGTTGGCCCGCAGGTTCGCCCCGATCGTCGCCAGCACGCTCTCCGGAATGCCGATCTGCGCCAGTTCAATCCGGCCGCAGAGTTCCCGCCCCGGCTGCAACAGATGCCCCGGCTTTTTCCGAAAGAACGTCACCGTCAGTTCGGCCTGCACGGCAACGCCGCGCACCTGCCCCGTTTCGCCATCGAGCCCGCTGGGCACGTCCACCGCCACGATCGGCCGCCCTGCCGCATTCATCGCCGCAATCAGCTCCGCCAGCGGCCCGTCGATATCCCGGTCGAGACCCGCCCCGAGCAGCGCATCGACGATCAACGCCGCCGCGCCGATCGCCTCGGGCGCCGCCTCTTCCACATGCCCGGTCCAGCGCCTCGCCATCACCGCGGCATCGCCCCGCAGCTGATCGCGCGGCACAAACAGCGCCAGCCGCACGGGCCAGCCCCGCTCGCGCAATAGCCGCGCCACCACGAACCCATCGCCGCCATTATTCCCCGGCCCGCAGAGCACCACCGTTTCGCCCACCGGGTACGCGGCAACGATCGCCGCAACGATCGCCGCCCCGGCGTTTTCCATGAGCGTCAGCGACGGCACGCCTGCCTCAACCGCCAAGCGGTCGGCCTGCGACATCTCGGCGGGCGTCAGGAATTCGTCCATGCTCCACACTAACCTATTGTTCGAGCAAAGAAACGCTCAGCCGGGCCGCTCGCCAAAAGCGGTCACATCCTCAAGATGGTCGTCCCAATCCGCCCGCGATCCGGTCCAAATATGGGCGAGCGGCCGCATGCCGGCGTTCGTATCGAGACTACCGGCCGGCAGCTTCACCCGCCCACCGGGCCGGACGATCGGTACCGGCGAGCCGCAGCGGCTGCAGAAGGCGCGGGCATGTTGTGCGCCCTCAACCGCGAAAGTGGTCACCATGTCCTCACCCGAGAGCCAGACAAGTTTCCCGTCGGGAATGAACATGTTGGACGCGTGCGCTGAACCCGTTCCCTTTCGGCAGCGACTGCAATGGCAGAGAAAAAACAGGTCTGGCGTCCCGCTCACCTCATAACGCACGGCGCCACAAAGGCATGATCCATCGAAGGTATTTGGCGCTGTGCTCATTCCATCCGCTCCCTGCCCACTCCGGATCCAGCCTCGCTCCGGAACAAGAGTCAATCGGTGCCTATAAACAAAAAGGCCGCCCCGAAGGGCGGCCTCAATTCGTCCAGGCAACACCTTAGTGGTGATGCTCTTCCGGCACTTCGTCCTCGTCCGCCGCGATGATCTTGGCGAGTTCGGCGCGGCTCATGGTCTTGTCCGTGGTGGTCGCAAGCCCGGCGACATAGTCGACGACCTTGTTCTCGAACACCGGTGCACGGAGCCCGGCGAGCGCCTGCGGGTTCTTGCGGTAATAGTCGTAGACCTGCTGTTCCTGGCCGGGGAAGCGGCGCACTTCGGCGATCAGCGCCTGCTGGTGCTCTTCCTCGGTCACTTCGATCTTGTTGATGTTGCCGATCTCGGCGACCACCAAGCCGAGGCGCACACGGCGCTCGGCAATGCCGCGATACTGTGCGCTGGCGGCTTCCTCGGTGGTACCTTCGTCTTCGAAGGACTTGCCGTGATGCTCGACCTCGTGCTTGACGCGCTGCCAGATGGTGTCGAACTCAGCGTCCACGAGGTTCGCCGGCACGTCGAACTTGTGGCCGTCGTCCAGCGCGTCGAGGATCTGCCGCTTCACCGCCTGGCGGCTCATCGACGCCAGCGCTGCCGTCATCTGCTCCTTGACCGCATCGCGGAGCCCGGCAACGTTTTCCAGACCCAGGGTCTTGGCAAACTCGTCGTTGAGCTCGCCGGCCTTGGGGCCGTCGGCGTGCAGGATCGTGACTTCGAAATCGGCCTTCTTGCCCTGCAGGTCGGCCTGCGCATAGTCGGCCGGGAAGGTGACGGAAACCGTCTTGGTCTCGCCCTTCTTCATGCCCACGAGCTGCTCTTCAAAGCCCGGGATGAACTCGCCCGAACCCACGGTCAGGTGGGCATGGTCGGCGCTGCCGCCGGCAAATTCCTTGCCGTCGATGCGGCCCACGAACGACAGGCCGAGCCGGTCGCCCTGCTCGACAATGGCGCCGTCGCCCTTGTCTTCAAAGCCGCGCTGCTGTGCGAACACGCGCTGCACTTCCTTGTCGACTTCGGCCTCGTCGAGCTCGACCACCGGCTTTTCCAGCTTGATGGTCGAAAGGTCCATCACCGCAACGGGCGGCAGGATTTCGTAGGTCACGTCGAATGCCAGGTCGGACTCGCCATCCAGCACCTTGTTGATCGTCTGCTGGTCTTCCGGCAGGTCGATCTGCGGCTGCGTGGCAGCGCGCTCGGAGCGCTCGTCCAGCGCCTTGCCGACGGTGGCGTTGATGGCGTCGCTCATCACTTCGGACATGGCCGAACGACCATAGACCTTCTTGAGATGCGTCATCGGCACCTTGCCGGGACGGAAGCCCTTGATGTTGGCCTTGTCCTTGAGCTCGACGAGCCGCGCGTCGAGGCGCTCGTTGAGATCAGCCGCCGGGATGACCACGGCGAGTTTGCGCTTGAGGCCCTCATTGAGGGTTTCTGTGACCTGCATTCCGTACGTTCCCGTTCTTTCTTGTCTCGTTTGGCCGAAGAGTTCTGCGTCCCACTCAAACACGCAGGGCTCTGGTGCGGGTGAGAGGGCTCGAACCTCCACGCCTTGCGGCGCTGGAACCTAAATCCAGTGCGTCTACCAGTTCCGCCACACCCGCAGAGGCGCACCCGACGGCCGGGTCGCGTGCCATATATGGGAAGACCGTCACACAGTCAAAGGCAGAACGCGGCTAAGAGTGGGAGCTTTTCGAGCAAGGACACGCCGCTGACGGCAAACCTTGAGCCTCTCTCGAAATCCCGCCCACTTCGGAGGGCACCGTATCGCACCCAATCGTGCCAATCAGGAAGACCGGCCGCAGGCGATAAGGCTAGTCTCGGCGTTTGCCAAACCCTCATCGCCCAATTTCCCGGCATCGCCGCCACGCCCGCAGCACCCACTTGATTATTCCCGCGTCACAATGCCTACTGTTTAGGCATCGTTCGATGGGTTATGCTCGCGTTTTACATCAGCATATGCAGTTAAAGCACTGTTTTGCTTGCGGATATCGCCATATGGTTGCACTGGCATGACGCCTGCATACGAGAGGGAAGCGCCCGAAGACGGCGCACTTGGAGGCCGGAATGAAAAAGATCGAGGCTATCGTAAAGCCTTTCAAGCTCGATGAAGTCAAAGAGGCGCTGCAGGAAGTTGGTCTGCAGGGCATCACCGTTACCGAAGCGAAGGGGTTTGGCCGGCAGAAGGGCCATACCGAGCTCTATCGCGGCGCCGAATATGTCGTGGACTTCCTGCCCAAGGTGAAGGTCGAGGTTGTGTGCCCCGATGACCTCGCCGAAAAGGCCATCGAAGCCATTCGGAGTGCTGCGCAGACGGGTCGCATCGGCGACGGCAAGATCTTCGTCTACACCATCGAGCAGGCGATCCGTATCCGGACCGGTGAATTTGGCGACGACGCGCTCTAGCCCGTCGCGCCACAATTGAATAATCAACCCAGACTTACACAGGGGAACTGAATGACCACTGCAGCCGACATCCTCAAGCGCATCAAGGACGAGGATATCAAGTACGTAGACCTTCGCTTCACCGACATGCGCGGCAAGCTGCAGCATGTCACGTTCGATCAGACCATGATCGACGAAGACATCTTCGAAGAAGGCACGATGTTCGACGGCTCGTCGATCGCCGGCTGGAAGGCCATCAACGAGTCCGACATGGTTCTGATGCCCGATCCGGATTCGGCCTATATGGACCCCTTCTTCGGTGCCTCGACCCTCGCGATCAACTGCGACGTGCTCGAGCCGCTGACCATGCAGCCCTACTCGCGCGACCCGCGCACCACGGCCAAGAAGGCCGAAGCCTACGTCAAGCAGCTGGGGATCGGCGACAGCGTCTATTTCGGCCCCGAGCCCGAATTCTTCATCTTCGACGACGTCCGCTACTCCAACACCACCTACAAGGTTGGTTTCTCGGTCGATCACTCGGAACTGCCGACCAACAACGACACCGAGTACGAGTCGGGTAATAACGGCCACCATATCGGCCTCAAGAAGGGCTACTTCCCGGTGCCGCCGCTCGACACCGCCCAGGACATGCGTGGCGAAATGCTCGCCGCCATGGGCGAAATGGGCGTGCCGATCGAAAAGCACCACCACGAAGTGGCCTCGGCCCAGCACGAACTCGGCATCAAGTTCTGCCCGATCATCAAGGCCGCTGACTCGGTCCAGATCTACAAGTACGTCATCCAGCAGGTGGCCCAGGCCTACGGCAAGACCGTGACCTTCATGCCCAAGCCGGTCTATGGCGACAACGGTTCGGGCATGCACTGCCACCAGTCGATCTGGAAGGACGGCAAGCCGCTGTTCGCCGGCGACCAGTATGCGGGCCTCTCGATGGACGCCCTCTACTACATCGGCGGCATCATCAAGCACGCCAAGGCCATCAATGCCTTCACCAACC
>JACDQI010000087.1 GCA_015657675.1 Devosia sp. | reverse complement strand
TTCGGGCATGACTGCGTGATGGACCCCTGGTACTCGATGGGGTCGGGCGACATGCTGGAAGTGGCGCATATGGCGGTGCACGTGACGCAGATGGCGTCGATCGTCGACAAGCAGACGATCTTTGACATCATCACGCATGGCAATGCGCGTGCCATGGGACTGGCGGACTATGGGCTCGAGAAGGGCTGCAATGCCGATCTCGTCGTGCTGCAAGCGCGCGATCCGGTGGAGGCACTGCGGCTCAAGCCCAATCGTTTGACCGTCATCAAGCGCGGCAAAATCATCGCGCAGACGCCGCCGCGGCTTAGCGCGCTGATGCTTGAGGGACGTCCGGCTGCGGTAGATGCGGCGGCCTACGCGCCAAAGACTGCCTAGGAAGGCAGTGTCGGGTCGGCTGGGGCGCCGGCAAAGATGATGGTGCGGACGTCCTTGTCGACGAGATTGAGGATGGTGTTGATCGCGGCGCAGGCGGCGTCTGGATCGGCGGCGACGATGGCGTCGGCGAGGTCTCGATGGGGCGGGAAGGAGTCAAGGCCGAACTCGTCACGGCCGAACGGGCTTTCCTGCGAGCGTTCCAGCGCGCGATCGAGGCTCTGGAGGATCTGCCCGAACATCGGGTTGCCCGAGGCGTCGTAGATGGCGGCGTGGAACTCGTGGTCGACCTTGCGCCAGGGGCGGCCGGCGTTGACCTCGATTAGCAGGATGTCGCAAAGGCGCGAGATTTCGGCGCGCTGCTGGACATTGGCGTTGATGGTCGCCTTGCGGACGACCTCGTTTTCCAGAGCCCGCCGGACCTCGATCAGTCGGAGCAGGGCTTCGCCTTCGAGACGGACCATGGTGGGTACAAGGCCGCGCGAAGTCTGAACGCGGGCGGCAAGATAGGTGCCATCACCTCGCCGGCGCTTGATCAGCCCGAGGCCTTCCCAACGGTTAAGTGCCTCGCGAATGGTGGATCGGCCAACGCCGAGGGTGGCGGCGAGTGACACTTCCGGCGGCAGGCGGTCGCCGATCTTGAGACCAGCGCGCTCGATCATGTCGGCAAGCGCATCGAGCACCGCAACGCCACGCGTGCGCGTTTCCAGCGGTTCGAGATGCTTTAGCGCTCCGTCTACTGCCACCGTCCCCTCCGAACGTTACAGGCAGGCACACACAGCATAGTTCGCGCGGCTTGTCAGCCGTGTTGACGCGCCTTTGCAGGCTGCTGGCCCAAAGCAAGCATGTCGGTGAGCGCTTCGATGAGAAGATCCATCTGCGGCTTGGAATTGTAGCCCTGCACCGAGACGCGGACGATCGAGTGATCCTGCCAGTTGAATACCGGAATTTCGATGCCATAGCGCTCGTTGAGCCGCTTCTGGAAGTCGACCGGGTCCTCGATATGGGGAACCGGCATGGCGACCATTTGCGGAGCACAGAATTCGGGGGAAGACAAAGCTGACAGGCCGGTGAGGGCACGCAGGCGCGCAGCCGTCTCCTGAGCGAGGGCGCGGCAGTCGGCGGCAACGCCGTCCCAGCCGTGGTCGCGGCGGAAATCGAGCGCGGCCGGGACGGTCAGCCAAGCCGCCGGATCACGGGTGCCCTGCATTTCCAGTTCGTCGATAAAGGGCGAATTGCCGAAGGCGCCCTTGGCGCCGGGCTGTTTCGAGTCGGCGGTCCAGCCATGGCTGATCACTAGCGGGTTGATCATGCCCTGCAGTTCCGGCCGGACGAAGAGGAAGGCCGAACCCTTCGGGGTCATCAGCCACTTGTGGCAATTGCCCGAGTAGAAATCGACGCCCATGGCGTCGAAGTCGAGCGGGATGTGACCTGGGGTATGGGCGCCGTCGATCACCGACCAGATACCGCGCTTCCGTGCTTCGGCAATGGCGGGTTCGATCGGAAAGACCAAAGCCGTCGGAGAGGTGATGTGGCTGAGGAACAGCACCTTGGTCCGCTCGGTCATGCCGGCGAGCAAGGTTGCGGTGAATTCGGCTTCGGAGACGAGCGGCAGCGGCACTTTGACAGTGACGATCTTGGCGCCGGTGCGCCGGGCGACATAGGCCCAGGTCTTTTCGAGCGCAGAGTATTCGTGATCGGTAGTGAGGATTTCGTCGCCCGGCTGCAGGTCGAGCGACTGCGCCACGATGTTGAGGCCTTCCGTGGCGTTGACCAGACCGACAATGTTGTCCGGCCCGGTGCCGAGGAAGGCGGAGAGCGCGATGCGCGGTTGGCGCATGCGCTCGCTGAGGTCGCGGCCGAGGAAGGCGACGGGCTGGCGCTCCAGTTCGAGCTGCCAGCGCTGATAGGTCTCGAACACCGGGCGCGGGCAAGCGCCGAACGAGCCGTGATTGAGGAACACGACATCGTCCCGAAGGAGAAAATGCTGCGCAAGATTGGAGGACAAGTCAGCGCCCTTTCAGGGTTGGATCGAGTGCGTCGCGGAGCCCATCGCCGAACAAGGTCGTGGCGAGCACCGTGATGGCGAGCGCGGCGGTGGGGAACACCGCCATGTGCCAGTAAAAGAACATGAAGTTCATGCCGACATTAATCATCTGGCCCCAGCTGGCGGTCGGTGGCGGCACGCCGATACCCAGAAAGCTGAGGCTTGCTTCGAGCATCATGGCCAACGGGATGGCCAATACGAAACCGACGATGATCGGTGAGATCGAGTTGGGGATCAGGTGGCGGCGGATGATGTACCAGGGCGAAGCGCCCAGCGCTTGAGCGGCGCGGACGAATTCCTTCTCGCGGAAGGATTTCACCTGGGCACGGACCAGCAGGCAGACGTTCACCCAGCCGAAGAGAGCGGCGATGACGATGATGGTGAGGAAGCCACCGCCGGTCAGCGCGCCGAGCAGCATGGCTGCGAGCAGCGAGGGAACCACCGAGAAGAGCTCGATGATGCGCATGATGAACCAGTCGGTCTTGCCGCCGAAATAGCCGGCCAGCGCCCCGAGCGGGATACCGATCACGACGCTGAAGGCAGCCGCGGCAAAGCCGATGGTGAGCGAAACGCGCGCGCCATAGACGATGCGAGTGAAAAAATCGCGGCCCAGATCGTCGACGCCGAACCAGAACTCGGCGGATGGAAAGGCGAGCGACTGGCTCAGGAACGCCTGCGCCGCCGGGTCGGTCTTGGTGAAGAGCGGCGCAAAGATCGCGGCAAGGATCAGCACCAGCAGCACGGCGCCGCCGACCACGGCGGCCTTGTTGGCCAGAAAGCGCCGCCAGGCGAAGTAGAGCGGGCTGCGCTGGCGCGCAACGGCCGGCACGGCCAATTCGGTCTCAAGGTTGAGGTCGGCGCTCATCGCGGTTGCTCCCCGAAACGGATGCGCGGGTTGAGCCACGCGTAGGCGATGTCACTGAGGAGATAGGCGATGCAGAATGCCACCGTGACCATGAGGATCAGCGCCATCTCGAGCGGGTAGTCCCGGTTCTCGATGGATGAGACGAAGTAGGAGCCGAGGCCCGGGACGCGGAACATGGCCTCGACGAAGATCGAACCGGTCGCCGTGCCGATGAACATTGGGAGGAATACCGTGACCATCGGGATGGCTGAGTTGCGCAGCACGTGCTGGAAGATGATCCGGCGTTCGCTGAGACCCTTGGCGCGCAATGCCGTGACAAAGGGTCGGTTGAGGGTGTCGAGCATCGCCGAGCGGGTGTAGCGGGCGTAGGTGGCCAGTGGGATGGCCGCATAGGCGGCGATGGGCAGGATCCAGCGCTCGGGTTTGCCCCAGCCGCTGGCCGGCAGCCAGTTGAGGCCGACGGCAAAGACGAGGATCAGCAACATCGAGATGACGAAGACCGGAACGGTCAGGCCCAGCGTGGCGACGCCGGACGCGAGATAGTCGATCCAGGTGTTGCGGCGCAGGGCAGCGGCCATGCCCAGGAGGATGCCGAGCGCGCGCCGATCAGCACACCAAGGCCGCCTAGCAGAAGACTCGGGGGCCAGGCGTTCGCCAGCAGGCTCAGCACGGTTTCTCCCGGGGCCTGATAGGGGACCCCGAAATCGAGCTGCAGCACGCCCCACATGTATTTCAGATATTGGACCCAGAGCGGCTGATCGAGCCCGAGCTTGGCCATCAGGGTGGCGCGGACGGCCTCGGACACCGGCATGTCGTTGCCGTCGAAGGGGCCACCTGGGACGGAATGCATCATCAGGAAGACGATCATCGAGACCACAAAGAAGGTCACGGCGATCGAGAGCAGCCGGCGAATGATGTAGAGGATCATCGAAGCGCTCCTTAAGCGGTAACGATCGCTTCGACCAGATGGCCGGGAGCGACGCTCACGAGTTGCGGAAGATCGGCGGGCGTTGCAGTCCCCGCCAGCGTGTTGGCGGAGAGGCGCGGCGTGACTGAGTCCATGTCACCCATCTTGATGAAGGTGCGCTGCCTACGATTGCGAGGGTTGGTGGCCGGTATGGCGTCGAGCAGGGCCCGCGTATAGGGGTGGCGGGCGTCGGCGAAGAGCGATGCGGTAGGCGCCTGTTCGACGACCCGGCCGCGATACATCACCACCACGCTGTCGGTGAGCGAGCGGACGACGCTCAGATCATGGCTGATGAAGAGGATCGAGAGCCCCATCTCTTCCTGCAGTTCTTTCAGCAGACCGATGATCTGCGCCTTAACGGTCACATCGAGGGCCGAAGTCGGCTCGTCGGCGACCAATACGGAGGGTCGAAGAATGAGGGCGCGGGCGATGGCGACGCGTTGGCGCTGCCCCCCGGAGAGCTCGTGCGGGTAGCGCTGGCCGAAGCTGCGGTCGAGGCCAACCTTTTCGAGCCAATCGAGCGCCGTCTCGGTCTGCTGCTTGAGGCTCATAAGGCCGTGGATATGCAGTGGCTCAGCGATGATCTGGGTCAGCGTCATCATCGGGTCGAGGGCCGAGTAGCTGTCCTGGAAGACAACCTGGACCTGGCGGCGGAAGTTCTGCACGGCTGCAGCGTCGTGGCTGGTCACATTGGTGCCATCGACCAGGATTTCTCCGCTCGTCGGGGTGATCAGCCGCATGGCCATCATGCCGGTCGTGCTCTTGCCCGATCCGGACTCGCCGACGAGGCCGACAATCTTGTTGCGCGGCAAGACGAGGCTCACATCGCGCACCGCGTGGTGGTCGACGAAGGTGGAGAAAATCCGGCCGGGCCGCTTGATCTGGTAGACTTTTGAAAGGTCGCGCAGCTCGAGTGCCGGAGCCACGGCGGTGGCTTCGGCGCCGTCCGATTTGGCAACGCCGACAGTCAGGCTCTTCAGCAACTGCTGGGTGTAGCTGTGCTTGGGGGCATCGAAGATCTGCTGCACCGGACCTTCTTCCATCACCTTGCCGCCATACATGACGACGACGCGATCGACGGTTTCGGCAATGACGCCCAGATCGTGGGTGATCATCACGAGTGCCATGCCGAATTCGGCCTGCAGTTCCTTGATGAGCTGCAGGATCTGCGCCTGGATGGTGACATCGAGCGCCGTGGTCGGTTCGTCGGCAATCAGCAGCTTGGGGCGGCAGGAAAGCGCCATGGCGATCATGGCGCGCTGCAGCATGCCGCCGGAGAGCTGATGCGGATAGTAGTTCAGTACATCGCCGGCGTTCGGAATCTCGACGCGGCGCAGCAGTTGCTCGGCTTCGGCAAGCGCTTCGCGCTTACTTGCCTGGCGGTGCGTGCGGATGGTTTCGACGATCTGATGGCCGATGGTGAAGACGGGGTCGAAGGCCGTCATCGGGTCCTGGAAGATCATTGCGGCGGAGCGGCCGCGCAGTGACGACATGGTGCGGCGGTTGGCTCCGAGCACGTCTACGTCGTCGAGGACCATGGTCTTGGCGGTGACCTTGGCCGAGGCCGGCAGGAGCCGCATCAGGGCCATGCAGGTTACCGACTTGCCCGAACCGGATTCACCGACGATGCCCAGGCTCTCGCCTTCCTCGACCCGCAGGCTGACGCTGCGGATGGCATCGATGGTGCCCCCATGCTGGGAGAAGCTCACCTTGAGCTCCTTGATGTCGACCAGAGTCATGCGTTGTCCCGCCCCGAGAAGACGCTCCCCGGCGCGCGGCCGGGGAGCAGGTTGCAGTCTTACTTCGCGGAGATGTGCGAGTAGAGGAAGTTGCCGATACGATCGAGCGGGGTAAAGCCCTTCGAGTTCGGGGTGACGCCAGCACCGGTGAGGTTCTCGCTGACGGCGGCCATGATGATCGGATGCACGAGCGGCACGATCATGCCCTGGTCGATCATGACCTGTTCGGCCTGCTCGTAGAGCTTGACGCGCTCTTCCCAGTTCGGGTTGGAGTCGGCTGCGGCCACCAGCTTGTCGTACTCAGGCACGAAGTAGCTGTGACGGCCACCGTTGTAGAAGATGCCGTAGAAGTTCGACGGATCGAGGTAGTCGTACTCGTAGGGCGCAATGAACAGGTTGTTCTTGTGCTGCAGCAGACCTTCCATCCAGTCTTTGCCCGGCATGACCTTGATGTTCATGGTGATCCCGAGGATCTCCTTGAACTGGGCCTGCAGGTACTGGGCCATCGGGGGAAGGATGGCGCCGTTGTAGCCGCCTTCTTCACGGAACCAGACTTCCACGGTCGGGAAGCCTTCGCCGTTCGGGTAACCGGCCTTGGCCATGAAGTCCTTGGCCTTCTGCGGGTCGAACACGGCCTGCTTCACGACGTTCTCGCTGTACCCAGGGTAGCCCGGTGCGAGGATCGAACCGGCCGGAATGGCGATGTCCTTGAGGACGGTCGAGGTCAGTTCGGCGCGGTTGACGGCATAGTAGAAGGCACGACGCACATCGACGTTGTCGAAGGGCGCGGACTTGAGGTCGAACGAGATGTAGGAGGTCGCGAACACCGCATTGGTGCGGATCGAGTCCGGCATGCGCTGCTTGACTACCGGGATCTGGCCGGCATTGAGGAAGGTGTAGGCGGTGTCACCGGCGAGGAATGCCGGCATGCCGACTTCCGGAGCACCGAGCGAGGGGTCGATGGTCAGTTCGTCGACTTCAGCCTGCCACGGACCGGTGTAGGTCGGGTCTTGGTCAGAACGACAGAATTGTTCGACTTTTCCCAGGACTTCAGCGTGAACTGGCCCGAGGATACGACGTTCTCAACGTTGGTCGACCAGTCGTCACCGAACTTGTCAAACTGGTGCTTGGGCACCGGGTACCAGAGGCTGACAACGCTGGGCATATACGGCTTGGGGGCCGTCGAGGTGATCTCGATGGTCTTGTCGTCGACTGCCTTGAGGCCGAGGGTGGAGGCGTCGGCCTTGCCTTCGGTGACTTCCTTCCAGTTCTTAATGCCGCCGGCAAAGTCCCAGTACCAGGCAAAGTCGTAGCCCGAGGTGGCAGCATGCTGGAGGGCGAAGACATAGTCTTCAGCGGTCAGCGGTTCGCCGTCGCTCCAGACCAGGCCGTCACGCAGCTTGAAGGTCCAGGTGAGGCCATCGTCCGACTGGGTCCAGCTTTCGGCCGCGAGCGGCGTGAGCTGGTACTCGTTGTCGAAGCTGGTCAGCGGGACCTGCAGCAGTTCGGCACCCGAGGCGCGCGCGTAGACCGTCTTCATATAGTCCATGTAGGTGCCGGTGGTGGATCCACCGGGGACCGTCAGCTTGATCTCGGCCAGCGCTGGTGCTGTGGTGATGCCCACAGCGACTGCCAGCGTGCCGACAAATTTCAGCAACGCATTCATTGAGACTCCCTCCTTTGCAGAGCATGATGTTGTGCAGAGCGTCTACGCGATACCGCGGCCGATATCGGCCTTGGCACCCCCTGATCGGCGGGCCGGAAGGACTTCCGGACTACCGGTGTCGAGCAGGCGGCAACGTCCCTGCCACCTGTCCAATGACATATGTCTGACAAATGCGATTGAGCTTGTCCAGCCGATCCCGGCGACAAAAAGCTCAACGGCTGTGCAGATTTGTAGTGCGACGTATTTTTGGGCAGCAGTGCTGACATGAAAACGTCACGATGATGAACGGCTTCTGCATGCCGATGAACAGCCGGGCGGTGACCCCGGTCCGAATGGCGATCTGAACTTTGTCGATCAGCGTGCATGGCGGCCCAAAAATCCGGATGCCGCATTGGCGATGGCTGCGGCGTCGATGCCGAAGTGGGCGTAGAGATCGTTGACCGTACCGGTCTGGCCGAAGTGCTCGACGCCCAGCGTCTGGGCGCGGTGTCCGAAGACGCTGCCGAGCCAGCCGAGCGTCGCCGGATGGCCGTCAATGGCGGTGACGAGGCCGCAGTGACGCGGCACGTCGCGCAGCAGGTCCTCGATGTGGCAGGTGGCCGTCGGGTCGCCATGCTGGCGGGCGCGCTGGGCAGCGTGCCAGCCGGCATTGAGGCGGTCGGCGGAGGTGACGGCGAGCACGGCGACGTTGCGCTTGTCGGCGCCGATCATGCCGGCTGCGGTGATGGCTTCGCTGGCGAGGACGCCCTGGTAGGCGATGACAACTTCGCAGGAGGGAGTGGGCGGCTGCAGCCAATAGCCGCCGCGGATGATGGCGCTGGAGAGGCCGGCGTCGATGGTGCGCGGCACCTGCTCGAGGGTGCGGGTGCTGAGGCGAAGGTAGACCGAGCCGCCGGAGGCTTCGCGGGGCCAGGCGGCGTTGTCGGAGAGAGTGCCGCCGTCGCGCTGCATGTAGTCGAAGGCCCAGTCCATGATCACGGCGAGTTCGTCGGCGAAGGCCGGCTCGAAGGCGGCGAGGCCGTCCTGGCTCATGCCGATCAGCGGCGAGGCGATGGACTGGTGCGCACCACCTTCGCCCGCGAGCGATACGCCGGAGGGCGTGGCGACGAGGAGAAAGCGGGCGTCCTGGTAGCAGGCGTAGTTCAGCGCATCGAGGCCGCGGGAGATGAACGGGTCATAGAGCGTGCCGATGGGCAGCAGGCGCTCGCCAAAGAGCGAGTGCGAGAGGCCGGCTGCGCCGAGCAGCAGGAAGAGGTTCATCTCCGCAATACCGAGCTCGATGTGCTGGCCTTCGGGCGTGAACTGCCACTTCTGGGCGCTTGGGATGCGCTCGGCCTGGAAGACGTCGGCGGCGGCCTTGCTCGAGAACAGGTGGCGGCGATTGACCCAGGTGCCGAGGTTTGTCGAGACGGTGACGTCAGGCGAGGTGGTGACGATGCGTTGCGCCAGCGCACTGTCGGTTTTGGCGATGGCGTCGAGGATCTTGCCGAAGGCGGTCTGGGTCGAGGTCGGGCCAGTGCCGACGAATTGCGGGCCGATCGAGGCCACCTTGGGCGAGGTCTTGCGACGGCTTTCTCGGGTGTTGAACCGAACGCCGTCAAGGAACTGCTGCAGGGCTGCCCCATCGAACGGCAGGCCTTCGCCGGGATCCCATTCGTGACCTTCGCGGACCTGCATGGCCCGACGCAGCGTCTCGATCTGCGCGCCGGTCATCTGGCCGGCATGATTGTCCTTGTGGCCGGCAAGTGGCGTACCCCAGCCCTTAACGGTGTAGGCGATGAACACGGTCGGCCGGTCGGTTGTCACGGCATTGAACTGTTCGAGCAGGCTTTCGACGCAGTGGCCGCCGAGATTGCCCATCAGGTCGGCCAGTTCGTCATCGGTGCGGCGATCGAGCAGGGCGGTCACAGGCCCCTGGTCGCCGATCTCGTCGGCGAGGCGTTCACGCCAGGCGGCGCCGCCGCGGAACATCAGGGCGGAGTAGCGGGCATTGTCGCACGCGTCGATCCAGGCCTTGAGCTTGTCGCCGCCGGGTTCGGCAAAGGCACGTCGCTGCTGCGCGCCGTATTTGAGGGTGACGACGTTCCAGTCGAAGGCATTGAAGATGGCTTCGATGCGATCGTAGAGCCCTTCGCGGACAACGCCGTCGAGGCTCTGGCGGTTGTAGTCGATCACCCACCAAGTGTTGCGCAGGTCGTGCTTCCAGCCTTCGAGCAGGCACTCGTAGACATTGCCCTCGTCGAGTTCGGCATCGCCCACCAAGGCGATCATCCGGCCCTGCTTGATGCTTGGATCGGCCCAGGGTTTGGCCCGCACATAGTCCTGGATCATCGAGGCGAACGCGGTAAAGGCGACCCCCAGGCCAACAGAGCCGGTGGAGATATCGACGTCGTCGGTGTCCTTGGTGCGCGAGGGATAGGATTGCGCGCCGCCGAAGCCGCGGAAGTTCTGCAGTTTTTCGAGGCTCTGCTTGCCGAAGAGATACTGGATGGCGTGATAGACCGGCGAAGCATGCGGCTTGATGGCCACGCGATCTTCGGGGCGCAGCACGCCGAAGTAGAGCGTAGCCATGATTGCCGCCATCGAGGCCGAAGAGGCCTGGTGGCCCCCGACCTTCACGCCGTCGATATTGGGGCGGATGTGGTTGGCGTGATGGATCATCCAGTTGGAGAGCCACAGCACCTTGCGGGTCAAGGCATCGAGCATGACCACGCGATCGTCTGGTTGATACCCCGCGCTGTCCATCGTTCGCCCCGCCGCTCGTGGCACTACATTGCGCTCGCTCGCGCGGCGAATTCAGGCTAATTGATGCCTCATCGAGAGTGTTTGCGCAGGTTTCAGAGAGTTCTGACTGATAAAATGGCAAAAACTGCCAATTTTCAAATCACTGCCATCGACCGGAAAATCCTGCGGGCACTGCAGGAAGATGGTCGCATGACGATCCAGGCGATTGCTGATCGGGTTGGGCTCTCGGCCTCGCCGTGCCTCAGGCGGATCCGGCAGATGGAGACGGCCGGGGTGATTGCCGCCTATGCGGCGGTGATCGACCAGAAGGCGGTCGGGTTGCCGGTATCGGTGTTCATTTCGATCAAGCTTGAGCGGCAGCGCTCGCTGGAACTCGATCGCTTCGCGGCCGCCATCGCGGCGTGGCCGGAGATCATGGAGTGCTACCTGATGACCGGGCAGTTCGACTATCTGCTGCGGGTGGTTTGCGCCGACCTGGCTGCGTACGAGGCGTTCCTGAGGGAGAAACTGACGCAGGTGGAAGGCGTGAGCTCGATCGAGTCGAGTTTTTCACTGGGGCAGATCAAGCACTCGCGAGTGCTGCCGATTTAGTCCCCTAGCACCGTCATCCCTCGCGTCAAGCGCGAGGATGACGGTGTTGGGGG
>JACDQI010000007.1 GCA_015657675.1 Devosia sp. | reverse complement strand
CTGGCGCTGAACGCCTCGGTGGAAGCGGCGCGTGCGGGTGAAGCCGGCAAGGGCTTTGCCGTGGTCGCCGTGGAAGTCCGCCGTCTCGCCCAGTCGGCCGCCGAAGCCTCGGCAGAGGTCAAGGTGCTGATCGAGCAGTCGGGTTCGGAAGTGGCGGGCGGTTCCAAGCTCGTTGCGGAAGCGGCACACAAGCTTGAGGCGATGCTGGAAGGCGCGCGCAAGAACTACGACCTGCTGCAGGGCATTGCTCGCGAAAGCCGCGCGCAGGCCAACTCGATCGAGGAGGTCAACGCGGCGGTCCGCGTCATGGACGAGATGACCCAGCACAACGCGGCGCTGGTGGAAGAGACCAATGCGGCGATCGAGCAGACCGAAGCGCAGGCGGCGGACCTGGATAAGGTCGTTGCCAACTTCACCCTGAGCAACCGACCGTCGACACCGTCGGCCAGCGCTGCCACCCCGGCTGCGGCCCGCGCGCCGCAGGGCATCCGGGCGCTGCAGGAAAAGGTCAAGACTGCCGCCAAATCCTACCTCAGCCACGGCAACGCGGCGGTGAAGGATGACTGGTCCGAGTTCTGACGCTCGCCACAGGTTGGAATAGGAAAGGGCGCCCGAGTGGCGCCCTTTTTGTCTTCTGACGACTGTTACCTAGTAGTATTGCTGAGGGTTAACGGGCCTTAAACGTTATCCTGCAATATTTGAATCGGGAATGCAGCGAAATCATTAGCTCAGTCACCGGTGCTCCATGCTCAAACTCAAAATTTCCTATCGCATTTATGCCCTTGTCGCGCTTGCCATGTTGGCGCTCGGGGCCTCCACATTTTTCTCGATTGTAAGCGTGACTACAACGCGCAGCGACCAGCGCGCGCTCGAACTCAGGTCGATCGTAGATAGCTCAATCAGCCTGGTATCGGCGGCGGCCGCTCGAGTTGAGGCCGGCGAAGTCAGTGAGGCAGATGCCAAGGCGGCAGTCCTCAAATCTATCTCTGAACTTCGGTATCGCGGCTCAGAATACATGTTCGTCCTCAATCAGGACGCTGTGATGCTGATGCACCCGATCAAGCCTGAGATGAACAACACAGACCAGTCTGCTTCCAAGGACGCCAACGGCAAGCCGATCTTTGCGGAGATGGTCGCAATCTCGAAGGCGAGCGGGTCGGGGCAGATGGCCTATGTGTGGCCAAAGGCCGGCTCAGAAACGCCTGTCGACAAGCTGAGCTATATCGAGACATTTGCGCCTTGGGGTTGGATCATCGGTACCGGCGTCTACATTGACGACCTAAACGCGGAAAATCTGCAGTCGACCATCAGTCAGCTCAGTATTGCGGGGATCATCGCTGCGGCCCTGATCGTCGTTGCCTTCTTCGTGTCGCGAACAATCACCAAGCCGATCAACAAGCTGACGGCGACCATGTCGACGGTCGCGGCGGGCGATTTCTCGGTTGCCATCGACGGCTCCAAGCGCGGCGACGAAATCGGCGCCATGGCTCGTGCGGTGGAAGTGTTCCGTGAGAACGGGATGCGGATCGCGTCGATGACGGAAGAGGAAAAGGCTGCCGAGGTGCGGCGTCAGCGCGATCGCAGCGACATGATGCGCTCGCTGCAGGAAGCGTTTGGCGACGTGGTGGGTGCGGCGCTCAAGGGCGACTTCTCGCGCCGTATCGACAAGCAGTTTGCCGATGCCGAGCTCAACAGCCTTGCCACCAACATCAACGACCT
>JACDQI010000086.1 GCA_015657675.1 Devosia sp. | reverse complement strand
TCGCCTCAAATCGCTCCACTGGAGCGATTTGACCCTTCGGGTCGGCGCAAAGCCCGCAAGGGGGAGGGTGACCTGACTGAGATTACAGAGGCGCGGTCTTCTTCCGCTGCCCCACGAGCCAGAAGCCGAGAAGAATGGGCGTCAGGAAAGCGAAGCCGAACCAGGTGATGGCGTAGCCCAGGTGGTTGTTGGGGAACTCGACGACGGTTTCGCCACCCTGTGGCAGGGTGCCGGGAGGGCCGGCGGGGAGATCGAGGTAGAAACTCGAGAGCGGTTGCGGCAGGCCGCCGGCAAAGGCGGCGAGGCGCTGGGGATCGCGGATCCAGTCGATGCGGTTCTTGATGTCGGCAGCCGGGGTGAACGACCCGCCGGGTTCGGCAGCGCGGGCGATGCCGCTGAGGGTCTGAAGGCCTTCCGGCGGGGAGGCGGCGGCGAATTCGGCGCCGCGGGCCTGGGGCACGAACCCGCGATTGATATAAAGCGATCCGCCGGCATCGACAGCCAGCGCCGTCATCACCCAGTAGCCGGGGCCGGAAATGCCGCCGGCGTCTTCGCCCAGGCTGGTGAAGACCAGGACGGTGCTGCCGGGGATGTAACTCCCCGAAACGGCGACGGGGCGGTAGTCGGCGGCCTCAGCGAGTGGCGCTGGCGCACTGCTGAGACCGGCGGCGACGGAGGCGATGAGGCGCTCCTTTTCGGCGAGGCGCTCGATCTGCCAGTAGCCAAGGCCAGCGAATGACGCGGTCAGTCCCAGCATCAGGACGACGAAAGCAAGCTTCAGCCAGCGATTCACGACGCGGCGTCCTCGTGGTGCATGCGCTGGTATTGCAGCGCGATCATCGTGGCCTTGAGCGGCCGGAGGAGCATGAGGCTGAGAAGCACCGTGGCGGGCAGCCAGAGCAGCAGGTGAATGAAGGGCGAAGGGTGGAAGAGGTTCTCCACCAATGCGGCAGCGCCCATGATGACGAAACCGACGATCAGGATGATGAAGACCGCCGGGCCTTCGGTGGAGGCGGCAAAGCTGAGATCGGCGCCACAGCTCTCGCAGCGGGAGACGGGTTTGAGGAAGCCGATGAACAGGTGCCCTTCTCCGCAATGGGGGCAGCGAGACCGGAAACCGGTAGCAAAGGGCGAGGGCAGACGCTCAGCCATGAAAGGCTCCTCAAAAGCGAAAGGCGCGGACGAGTGTCCGCGCCTTCCGGAAGTCGGTTACGGCGCTCAGCCGTGGTGGACGGCGACGCCCCAGCTGCCCCAGACATAGATCGAGGCAAAGAGGAACAGCCAGACCACGTCCACGAAGTGCCAGTACCAGGCGGCAAACTCGAAGCTCAGGTGGTTCTTCTGGGTGAGACCACCGCGCAGGGCAATGATCAGGCAGACGGCGAGGAAAATGGTACCGATCAGCACATGGAAACCGTGGAAGCCGGTGGCCATGAAGAAGGTCGCGCCATAGAGGTTGCCGGTATACTGGAAACCAGCCTGCGTGTACTCGAGCACCTGCACGAAGCTGAAGAGCACGCCCAGCGCAATGGTCAGAGCCAGACCCCACTTAAGGCCTTCGCGATCATTGTGCAGCAGCGCGTGGTGCGCCCAGGTGACCGTGGTGCCGGAGGTCAGCAGGATCAGCGTGTTGAACAGCGGCAGGTGGAAGGGGTCGAAGAGTTCGACGCCGGTCGGGGGCCAGGCGGCACCCATGGCGGCAACGCGCGCCACCTGCTCGGCGGCGTCATAGTTGAAGAAACCGTCGAAATAGGCCCAGAACCACGCCACGAAGAACATCACTTCGGAGGCGATGAACAGGATCATGCCGTAGCGATGGTGCATCTGCACCACCGGGGTGTGGTCGCCATGACTGGCTTCGTAGAGGACGTCGCTCCACCAGGCGAACATGGTGTAGAGCACGCCGGCAAAGCCGATCAGCATCAGCCAGATCGGGGCCATCTCGTGGAACCAGAGAACAGCGCCAAGGGCCATGACGAAGGCTGACACCGAGCCCACGAACGGCCAGGGGCTGGGATTTACCAGATGATAGTCGTGGTTTGGCTTGGCATGAGCGGCCATGGTCAGCGGTCCTCGGCGTTTGAAGCGTAGAATGTATAGGAGAGGGTGATGTTGCGTACAGTGTCGAGATCGGTGTTCTGCGCAATATCGGGGTCCACGAAGAAGGTCACGGGCATCTGGACCTCCTCACCCGGCTGCAGCGTCTGCTCGGTAAAGCAGAAGCACTCGATCTTGTTGAAAAAAATGCCGGTCTGCTCGGGCACGACGTTGAACGACGCCTGACCGGTGATCGGTTTGTCGGAGAGGTTCTTGGCTGTGTAGACGACCGTCTCGACCGTACCGATCTTGTCGGTGACGGGGGCAGCAGCCACCACTTTCCAGGGCAGTTCGCTGCCGACATTGGAGTCAAAGCGCACCGTCATCTGGCGATCGATGATGCCCTTTACGTTGCCGTCGGACTTCTGCGTGGTGCCGCCGAAACCGGTGATCTGGCAGAACAACTGGTAGAGCGGTACAGCCGCGTAGGCGGCGCCCAACATGCCAAGCACCATGCCGCCACAGAGGAGGGCGACGCGGAGATTCTTTTCGGTATGGGGCTCGAGGGTGGTGTCGGTCATCAGATTGCCCTATCGAAAACGGCGGGGCCCATCTTGACGATGGTCAGCACGTAAAAGATCAGCACCAGACCGCCCAGCACCAGCGCCAGGGCGATGGAGCGCTTGCGGCGGCGCTTGGCGATTTCGGCATCGCGCTGCGGATCGGGAGGGGTCATGGCAGAAGGCCCAGCGTTGTCACCGCGTGGTCAGCCAGGAAGGCGACGAAGATCAGCGCGAGATAGCTCAGCGAATAGGTGAAGAGGGCGCGGCCGGCCTTGCGCATGGCCTTGTCTTCGCGGGTGCGGAAGAGCTTTGCCGCAAGGTAGACGAACCAGGCGCCAGTCGCTGCCGCGACGGCGGTATAGAGCATGCCACCAAAGCCGATGAAGGCGGGCACCAGGGTGACGGCAACCAGCACCACGGCATAGGCGAGAATCTGCAGTTTGGTGTGCGCCTCGCCAGCGACGTTGGGCAGCATCGGGATCTTGGCAGCGCCGTAGTCGGACTGCTTGTAGAGCGCAAGGGCCCAGAAGTGCGGGGGCGTCCAGAGGAAGATGATGAGGAACAGCAGGCAGCTTTCGAGGCTGATGCCACCGGTCACCGCGGCCCAGCCAACCATAGGCGGGAAGGCCCCGGCGGCGCCGCCGATAACGATGTTCTGCGGCGTCGAGCGCTTGAGCCACATCGTGTAGATGACGGCATAAAAGAAGATGGTGAAAGCGAGCAGGCCAGCGGCGAACCAGTTCGCCGCCAGACCAAGCAGCAGGACCGAGAAGGCCGAGAGCACTAGGCCCATGGCCAGGGCGTGATCGCGCTCGATGCGGCCAGCGGGGATCGGCCGATTGGCGGTGCGGCTCATGACGCGATCGATGTCGCTGTCGTACCACATGTTGAGCGCACCCGAGGCCCCTGCCCCGACAGCGATGCAGAGGATGGAGATCAGCCCGATGATCGGGTTGATGCCACCCGGAGCGAGCAGAAGCCCGACAAAGGCGGTAAAGACGACAAGCGACATGACGCGCGGCTTGAGGAGCTGGACATAGTCCTCCACACGCGCACCGCCGGCATAGGCGGGAAGGTCAGTGCTGTCGTCGATGTAGGCCAACGGGTACTTGCCTTCCGATTGCGGGGCCCGCAGGCCCCGCTTCTGGGTTCAGTGTTAGTGGCCGGCCGAACCGCTGCCGATACGCGGCAGGGTTTCGAACTGGTGGAACGGCGGCGGCGACGGCAGCGTCCATTCCAGCGTAGTGGCGCCTTCGCCCCACGGATTGGCCGGAGCCGGACGCTTCTTCCGCGCTGCCTCGAAGAGCAGGTAGAGGAAGACGCAGAGGCCGACGAAGGTGATGTAGTAGCCGACCGAGGAGACGCGGTTCCACAGCGCGAAGGCATCGGGATAGTCGATGTAGCGGCGCGGCATGCCGGCAAGACCGAGGAAGTGCTGCGGGAAGAACACCAGGTTCACGCCCACGAAGGTCAGCCAGAAGTGCAGGTTGGCCAGCGCCTCGTTGTACATGATGCCGAACATCTTGGGGTACCAGTAGTACCAGGCCGCGAAGATGGCGAACACGGCGCCAAGCGAGAGCACGTAGTGGAAGTGCGCGACGACGTAATAGGTGTCGTGCAGGGCACGGTCAGCACCGGCATTGGCCAGCACCACGCCCGTCACACCACCAACGGTGAACAGGAAGATGAAGCCGATGGCCCAGAGCATGGGCGGCTTGAAGGTGATCGAACCGCCCCACATGGTGGCGATCCCAGGAGAAGATCTTCACGCCGGTCGGCACCGCG
>JACDQI010000085.1 GCA_015657675.1 Devosia sp. | reverse complement strand
GACACGCCGACCGTGGCCCTTGGCGATGTTGTTGATCAGTTCCTGGATCAGCACGGTCTTGCCCACGCCGGCACCGCCGAACAGGCCAATCTTACCACCGCGCGCATAGGGGGCGATCAGATCGACCACCTTGATGCCGGTGACGAGAATCTGCGCTTCCGAGGACTGCTCGGTAAAGCTCGGGGCTTCCTGGTGGATGGCGCGACGGATCGCGGTCTTGATCGGGCCGGCTTCGTCCACCGGTTCGCCGATCACGTTCATGATGCGGCCCAGCGTCTCGTCGCCCACCGGCACCGAGATCGAAACGCCCGTGTCGGTCACCGGAGCGCCGCGAACCAGACCTTCTGTCGTGTCCATGGCGATGGTGCGCACGGTGTTTTCACCAAGGTGCTGCGCAACTTCGAGCACCAGGCGGTTGCCGTTATTGTCGACTTCGAGCGCGTTCAGGATCGCCGGCAGATGGGAGTCGAAAGCGACGTCCACCACGGCGCCGATAACCTGCGAAACGCGGCCGGTGGCCACGCCCGTCGCTGCAACCTTGGTCGACGCAGCTGCCTTGGCGGCTGCCGGCTTGCGGGCCGCCGGAGCCTTCTCCGCGGCGGGGGCTTTAGCTGTCGCTGCTCTGGCCATAATCTTACCTCGTACCTGTTAGAGCGCTTCCGCGCCCGAGATGATTTCGATGAGCTCTTTGGTGATCTGGGCCTGCCGCTGGCGGTTGTACACCAGGGTCAGCTTCTTGATCATGTCGCCGGCATTCCGGGTGGCATTGTCCATGGCGCTCATCTGCGCGCCGTAGAACGAGGCACTGTTTTCGAGCAGTGCCCGGAACACCTGCACCGAGATGTTGCGCGGCAGGAGATCGTTGAGGATGGCTTCCTCATCGGGCTCGTATTCGTAGTTCACTGCAGCACTGGTGCCGGCAGCGTCCGCGGCCGGAGCCTCAAAGCTCGCCGGGATCAGCTGCTGCGCCGTCGGGATCTGCGCGATCACCGAGCGGAAGCGGGCAAAGAACAGCGTCGCCACGTCGAATTCGCCGGCTTCGTACATGGCGAGAATCTTCTCGCCGACGGTTGCGGCATTCGAATAGCCCAGCTGACGCACGTCACGGAACGAGATCGTCTCGATGATCTTTTCCGGATAGACGCGCTTGAGAATGTCGTTGCCCTTGCGGCCAACGGTGAGGATCTTGACGGTCTTGCCTTCGCTCAGCAGGCGCTGTGCCCGCTCGCGCGCCAGGCGGGCGATCGACGAGTTGAAGCCGCCGGCGAGGCCGCGTTCACCTGTCGCCACCACCAGCAGATGCACCTGATCCTTGCCGTTGCCGGCGAGCAGCTGAGGGGCATCGGCTCGGCCCGCATAGGCCGCACCGAGCGAAGCCAGCACCTGCCCCATGCGCTCGGCATAGGGACGCGCCGATTCGGCCGCATCCTGGGCGCGACGGAGCTTGGCCGCCGCGACCATCTGCATGGCCTTGGTGATCTTCTGGGTCGATTTGACCGAGGCGATCCGGTTCTTGAGGTCCTTTAGCGACGCCATGGTTAGGCTGCTCTCCTGGAACGGCGCTTAGGCCTGGAAGGTCTTCTTGAAGCCGTCGATCGCCGTCTTGAGCTTGGCGCGGAGGTCATCCGACAGCGCCTTCTCGGTAGCAATCGCGGTCAGGATGTCGGCGTGCTTGGAACGCAGCGCGGCCAGAAGGCCGGCTTCGAACTTGCCCACCGCCGAGACCGGCAGATCGTCGAGGTAGCCCTGGCCACCGGCAAAGATCACCGCGACTTCTTCTTCCGGCTTCAGCGGCGCGAACTGCGGCTGCTTGAGCAGCTCGGTGAGACGCGCACCACGGTTGAGCAGACGCTGCGTTGCCGCATCGAGGTCCGAACCGAACTGCGCGAAGGCCGCCATTTCGCGGTACT
>JACDQI010000084.1 GCA_015657675.1 Devosia sp. | reverse complement strand
GTCTGGATGGTCATGTGCAGCGAGCCGGCGATGCGGGCGCCCTTGAGCGGCTGGCGCGCGGCATATTCCTCGCGGATGGCCATCAGGCCCGGCATTTCGATCTCGGCCATGCCGATTTCCTTGCGGCCATAGTCGGCGAGGGAAATGTCCTTGACGGCATAGTCGGTCTTGGTGGGGGCCATGTGGCTGAACTCCGCGTGTTTGCTGTTGGCCGCCTTATACGCAAGGCGGCCGTCCGGATCAACGGGAGACATAAAGGATTCTTTATATCCCCTTTACGCGCGCTGTTCGCGGGGACGCCGGCGGCGGAACGGCAGCATGAGAAACCGCACAATTCCTGAGGTTGCGAGGTAGCCAAGCACAAATCCCGAGCCGGCATAGGCGAGCCCTTCGGGTGTCACCGGGATGGCGGGCTTGAAGTCGTCGAGCGCCCGCGCGCCGATCTCGCTATCCATGAATTGCGGCAGCAGCGTCACCCGCGCCACTGCATCGGCACCGCGGATGCGCGTCAGCATGGCGCTGAGTTCATCGTAGCGCGAGAAGGTCCGCGTCACCGATTGGCCGCGGCCATCGATGAAGCTGTCACCCGCCGCAGTGTAGCGGGCGATGGCGGCCTCGCGGCTGAGGCCGGCAGCCGCGGCGGCTGTGTCGAACTCGGTTGTGATGATGCGAAGTTCGTCGACCGCACCACCAAGGCGCTGCGTGTATTGCTGTGCATATTCGGGGAACTGGCTGAGCGCCGCCCCGAGTGCCAGTCCGCCAACGATGCCGAGGGTTCTGCGCATGGTGTCCTCTTCCGCCGACCTAGCTGGAGGCAGAGCGTCTGCAAGTCAACGGCCAGCTCGCCTCAAGCGTTCCAGGGCACTGCCCGGGGCTGGACCGCCGAGGCGGTCGACGAGGGTGTCGATGAAGGCGGTCTTGCCGCGCGAATAGGCTTCGCGGTCGTCGCGAAAGCGCGTGGCCAGCTCGGTCTTGAGCGCCAGATAGTCGGCGACGGCCTGCGGGCTGGCCCGCAGGTGGTCGCGAAAGATCAGGTGGCGGCGCACTTCGGCTTCGTCGGCGTGGATGTGGAGGTGATGCGTGCGATGGGGCGCCGGCGGCAGACCCTTGGCCAGGTAGAACTTGCTCTTGTCCGGATTTGCCGCCCAGAAACTGTAGCCGGTCGCTTCCAGCGCCGGGAGAGCCGGGCGCGCCGCTTCGAGGTCGTCGACCAGCACGATGATGTCGATGATCGGCTTGGCCGGCAGACCCGGAATGGCCGTCGATCCCATATGTTCGATCAGCAGCGGCGGGACCGGAAACAGCGGCTCGATCAGGTCGCGTTCGGCAGCAAAGGCCGCCGGCCAGTTCGGATCGGCCTCATGCAGCTCGATCGGCTCGCTCATTGCTCCGCGATGCCGTCGCTGTCCTCGTCAAAGCCGTTATTGACCAGCGTGGTGATGGCATCGAGCGCTTCGCGGGCCTGCTTGCCGGTGGCCTGCACCAGTATGGTCGACCCCGGTCCGGCGCCCAGCATCATCAGGCCCATAATGGAATTGCCGGCCACCGACTGGCCATCGCGCACCACCTTGATTTCGGCATCAAAGCACTCGGCGGTGCGCACGAAGCGCGCCGAGGCACGGGCGTGCAGCCCCTTGCGATTGACGATCGTCAATTGCTGAGCCAGTGCCCGATCTGAACCCGCCGCCGTATCCATAAGATGCAGTTTGCCGGAAAACGGCTCAACCGCCAAGCGTGTCGCTGGCCACGTTGATATATTTGCGCCCGGCTTCTGCCGCCATGCTGACCGCCGCCTTGATGTCGAGGTCGCCGCGCACCCGCGCCAGCTTGACCAGCATGGGCAGGTTCATGCCGGCAATCACCTCGACGCCACGGTTCTGCATCACCGAAATCGCAAGATTCGAGGGCGTACCGCCGAACATGTCGGTGAGGATGACGACGCCCTGGCCCTGGTCGGCGGCATCGACGCACTTGAGGATATCGTTGCGCCGCGCCTCCATGTCGTCATCTGGCCCGATGGCCACGGTCTCCAGGAAATCCTGCGGACCGACGACATGTTCGAGGGCGGACTTGAACTCGATGGCCAGCGCCCCGTGGGTCACCAGAACCATGCCAATCATGCAAATTCCCCAATCGGCATGCCGGAGGCGGCACGGGGCGGAGTTTTGCCCCTCATCCTTAAAGGATCAAGTGTCTTTTTGACGCGTTTGCGCCTTTGTGGACTGGAGTTCGGTGAGCGCCTCGCGGATCAGCAGCATCTGGTGCCGCATATCGGTGCGACCAGCCTGCGGCACCGGGCAACGGGACAGCTTCAGCCCCATCAGCTCGGTGCTGAATGCCGATTCTTCAGGCATTCTCTCAAGATCAGCCACCAGATCCACGATCAGGTCGACCGATGCCGCTGCGATGTGCGGCCGGGTCACGATGCCGCGACCACGCATTTCGATCATCCCGGCGATGGGAACTGGCGTCTGCATTACCAACTGACCGTCGGCCACCACGAGGTCGATCCGATCGTCGGCAACCAGCCAGGCCGTCTCGCCACGTGCAGTGAACTCGTCCAGCAACGCAAGGGCGAGCAGCGACTTACCGGAACCGGAGGGCCCACGGAGCATCACGCCCAGCCCGCTCAACTGCAGGCCGGTGGCATGGACGTTTTCTCGTTCCGTCACTTGCGCGGTTTCTCGACCGCAGCGCGGCGCAGTTTGACGACGAACTTGGCGCCCGACCGGTCGGTGCGGTTCTCGGCCGTGATCGATCCCTTGTGCGCCTCGATGATCTGCTTGGAGATCGAGAGGCCGAGGCCCGAATGGTCGCCGAAATGCTCGCCGTCGGGCCGATCGGTATAAAAGCGCTGGAAGATGCGGCTGATATCGCCGCGAATGCCCGGGCCTTCGTCGGTGACGGTGACGGTGATTTCAGTTTCCGTGGTCAGCACCGCAACATGCACGGCCCCGCCCGGCGGCGAGAACGACACGGCGTTGTCGATGAGATTGTTGAAGACCTGCGCCAGCCGGCTGTCATGGCCGAGCGCGGTGGCGGCGGGGCGACCGCTGCGCTTGTCGAGGATGACATCGACATTGACCCCGGCCGCCAGGTCCTTCTGGATCGACACCATGGTCTCGACCAGCTTTTCGACATCCACCACTTCGGCACTCTGCCGCGCCAGTTCCGCGTCGAGTCGGCTGGCATTGGAGATGTCCGAGATCAGCCGGTCGAGGCGCTTGACGTCGTGCTGGATGATGGCGTGCAGCCGCTCGCGATCCTCGGCGCGCTTGGCACGCGGCAGGGTTTCGACGGCGGAACGCAGCGAGGTCAGCGGGTTCTTGAGCTCATGGGCCACGTCGGCGGCAAAACGCTCGATCGCCTCGATGCGGTTGTAGAGCGCCGAGGTCATCGACCGCAGCGCGCGGGAAAGGTGGCCAACCTCGTCGGCGCGATCAGAAAAGTCCGGGATTTCGGCCCGCATGGTCGCCGAGTTCTGCACCCGCTCGGCCGCCCCGGCGAGGCGCCGCAGCGGACCCGCGATGGTGCCGGCAAGGAGGAGCGAGAGAATGATGGTCACCGCCGCGGCGACCAGTGCGATGCGGAGGATACCCCAGCGCTCCGCCGTGTCGATCTGATCGATTTCGCCGGGGTTGGTCGAAAGCAGCAGCACGCCCACGGTGGCGCGGACGCGCTGCACCGGCACGGCAACCGAGACCACCAGCTGGTGCTTGGCGTCGACGCGCACGATGGCGCTCGCCGCGCCGGTCAGCGCCGAAGCGACTTCGGGATAGCGGGTGCCTTCGTCGGCGCCATATTCCTGGTATTGTGGGAAATCATCGCCCGGCAGCCACGCCATCAGCGTGTTCCACCAGTCAAAGAGGAAAAAGCCCGTACCGTCCTGCGGCTTGGCCAGCGAACGCAGCACTTCCCCACGGGCGTAGAGGTTGTCGCTGTCGAGGATCAGCAGGCCTTCCTTGTCGTAGATCCGGGCCCGCGTCTTGGTCGGGGTGACAAGGTTGCGCAGCAGCGGCGCCACCCGCTCCGGATTGATCGGGAATTCGAGGGCCGGATCAAAAAAGCTGAGAGAAGAGACGGCGTCGCCGGTCTTGAGTTCGATCAACCGGTCGGGATTGACGGTGATGACGTCGCTGTCGACGGTGGCCGAGGCTGCGATGGCAGACGCGATGATCTCGCCCTGCACGCGAAGGCTCTGCAGCCGCGCATCGATTAGACCGGTACGCCACTGGTTGAGAAACAGGATCCCCAGCACCAGCACGGCAAGGCCTGCCAGGTTGAGCACGATGATGCGCTGCGCCAGGCTCGAAAAAAACACTGCACCGACCAGCTTGCCGACTGATCGCCAGGCAATGCGCAGCCGTTTGCCGAGCCCGGCCATGAGCACCTTCACACCGCGGCGATCCGCGACCTTGTTGGTCGCGGGCGGGTCGCCCTGCAGGTCGTGCCCGGTAACGGCCACTGACGCTCCTACTGTTCCTTGAAGCGGTAGCCGACGCCGTAGAGCGTCTCGATCATCTCGAAGTCGTCGTCGGTAGCCTTGAACTTCTTGCGCAGCCGCTTGATGTGGCTGTCGATGGTGCGGTCGTCGACATAGACCTGGTCGTCATAGGCAGCGTCCATCAGCGCGTTGCGCGACTTGACGACGCCTGGCCGCAACGCCAGCGCCTGCAGGATCAGGAACTCGGTGACAGTGAGGGTAACGCGCTGCCCTTTCCAGGTGCAGGTGTGGCGCTCTTCGTCCATCACCAGCGCACCGCGTTCGATCAGGGCCTTGCCCGGTGTCGGTTCGCCCGCAGTAGCGGGTGCGGAGGGATCGCGCGGCGCGGCGCGGCGCAGGATGGATTTGACCCGCTCGACCAGGAGGCGCTGGCTGAACGGCTTGGTGATGAAAATCGTCGGCGCCCATCTTGAG
>JACDQI010000083.1 GCA_015657675.1 Devosia sp. | reverse complement strand
TGCGTCGCCCAGGCCGAAGGCGACGAGATCGTCCGCCGCGCCAAGGGCAGCGTCGACCTTGTCTTCGGGCCGCAGAGCTACCACCGCCTGCCTGAGCTCATCAAACGCGCCCATAACGGCGCCACCGTCGTCGAAACCGACTTCCCCACCGAAGACAAGTTCGAGCATCTTCCCGCCGCCAGCCGGGAAGTGACCCTTGCCCGCGGCCTCACCGCCTTCCTCACCGTGCAGGAAGGCTGTGACAAGTTCTGCTCCTTCTGCGTCGTCCCCTATACGCGCGGCGCTGAAGTATCGCGCCCGCTCGAGCAGGTGCTGGCCGAAGCCCGCAATCTTGCCGCCGCTGGCGTCCGCGAGCTCACCCTGCTCGGCCAGAACGTCAACGCCTATCACGGCCTCGACACGTCCGGCCGCACTGTCGGCCTCGGCGAACTCTGCCGCCGCCTCGCCGATATCGAGGGCTTGGCCCGCATCCGCTACACCACCAGCCATCCGCTCGACATGAGCGAGGACCTGCTCGCAGCGCATCGCGACGTCCCGGCCCTGATGCCCTACCTGCATCTGCCGGTGCAGTCAGGCTCCGATCGTGTCCTTTCCGCCATGAACCGCCGCCACACCCGCGCCGACTACATGCGGGTCATTGAGCGCATCATGGCCGTCCGTCCCGACATGGCCATGTCGGGCGATTTCATCGTCGGCTTCCCCGGCGAAACCGACGCCGATTTCGATGAAACCCTGTCGATCGCCCGCGAGGTCAACTACGCCTCGGCCTATACCTTCAAGTACTCCACCCGTCCCGGCACCCCTGGCGCCACCATGGACGATCAGGTGCCTGAGGCAAAAAAGGCCGAGCGTCTGCAGCGCCTCAACGACCAGATGACCGGCCAGATGCGTGCCTTCGGCCAGTCGGTCGTCGGCCGTGTCCTGCCGGTGCTGATCGAAAAGAAGGGCCGCATGCCCGGCCAGATCGGCGGGCGCTCGCCCTATCTGCAGGCCGTGCACATGGAGGGCCCCGAACGGCTCATCGGCACCATCCAGCCCGTAGAAATCCTTGCCGCCGGAAATAATTCCATCTCTGGCAAGATTGTCACAGTGGCGGAACCGAAATCTGTTAGCGTGATTGAGTCTCAAGTAGCGATGGCCCAGGCCTGAGCCCCGGTGGGCAAGGTTGGTGGGCCCTCAAAGGAGCCCACAGGATTTGAGCAGGCATTTGTCTCCCACCCTCGACAACGCCCTTTCTTCCCAGCTTGAACTCGCCTTCGAAGACAATCGCCTTGCTGCCCAGCTCTATGGCGATTTCGACCAGAACCTCGCCCTCATCGAACAGCGTCTCTCCGTGCAGGCTACGCCGCGCGGCAATCACGTGCTGCTCAAGGGCGCCGCCTCCTCGGTCGATCAGGCCCGCCGTGTCCTCGAGTCGCTCTACGGCCTGCTCGAAGAAGGCCAGTCGATCGAGATCGCCAATGTCGATACCATGATCCGCATGGTGCAGACCGAGGACAGCCAGCTGACGCTGCCCACCATGGAGCGCAAGGGCAAGGTCCGCATGGCTCAGATCGCCACCCGCAAGGCCACCATCGTCGCCCGCACCCCGGCGCAGGACGCCTATATGCGCGCCATGGAGCGTGCCGAACTGGTGTTCGGCTGCGGTCCGGCCGGTACCGGCAAGACCTATCTGGCCGTTGCGCATGCGGCGAGCCTGCTCGAACGCGGCGACATCAACCGCATCATCCTCTCCCGCCCGGCCGTCGAAGCCGGCGAGCGCCTCGGTTTCCTGCCCGGCGACATGAAGGACAAGGTCGATCCCTATCTCCGCCCGCTCTATGACGCGCTTTACGACATGATGCGTCCCGAGCATGTCGAGCGCTGCATCACCTCGGGGATGATCGAAGTGGCGCCGCTCGCCTTCATGCGCGGCCGTACCCTCGCCAATGCGGTCGTCATTCTCGACGAAGCGCAGAACACCACATCCATGCAGATGAAGATGTTCCTCACCCGCCTGGGCGAGGGCTCCAAGATGATCGTCACCGGCGATCCGACGCAGATCGATCTGCCCACCGGGCAGAAATCCGGTCTGGTCGAAGCGCTGGCTCTGCTCGACGGCATCGAGGGCGTCCATATCTCGCGCTTTTCCGACAAGGATGTGGTGCGCCACGCACTGGTCGGCCGCATCGTTCGGGCTTATGAAGGGTCAACCGCCAAGGAAGACAAGGCTCGCTGACCCTGCCCCGTTCCCCGCTCGAAATCGCCTTCGCCGTCGAAGCCGACGGCTGGCCAGACGACCTCGAGGAGATCGCCAATACGGCCATCCTCGAGGCTTTGAAGCAATCCAAGGCCAAGGTTGCCGGCGTCGCCGAGCTCTCGATCGTCCTTTTGGACGATGCCGAGCAACGCGAGCTCAACCGCCAGTGGCGCCAGATCGACAAGCCCACCAACGTCCTGAGCTTCCCCCAGATCGAGCCGTTTTCCCCGGTCGTCGGCATCCTGGGCGACATCACCCTCGCCCGCGAAACCCTCGAACGCGAGGCCCTCGAGCTGGGCAAGAGCTTTACCGATCACTATACCCATCTGGTGGTGCATGGCTTTCTGCACATTCTGGGCTATGATCACATCGAAGATGACGAGGCCCTTGTCATGGAGGGTCTGGAAACCCAGATTCTTGCGACCCTGGGCATAGACGACCCCTATAACTGAAGGACCGCCGCGAAAACCGCGGCAGCAATGATGAGCGATCAAGAGACCGCCCCCCGCGTCGAACGACAGGCGCCCGAAACCAAGCCTGCCAGCGAGCCTCCATCTAGTCCCGCCCCTGCGCTACCGCGGGGGCCGTCTCTCTGGACACGGCTGAAGGGTCTGCTGGCCCTGCGCACCGCTTCGCTGCGCGATGACCTCGAAGTGGCTCTTGAAGCGGAAAAGAACGGCGAAACCGCCGATTTCACCGCCTCCGAGCGCACTATCCTCAAGAACGTTCTCGAATTGGGCGAAAAGCGCGTCGAGGACGTCATGGTACCGCGTGCCGATATCGAGGCGGTCGACGCCGAGGAAACGCTGGGCACCCTGGTGGCCCGTTTCCGTCAGGTCGGCCACTCCCGCATGCCGGTCTATGTCGAGACGCTCGACAACATCACCGGCTTCATCCACGTCAAGGATGCCATGCGCCGGATCACCGAGCCGGTCACCGATCCTGAAAAGGACGTGCCGGTCCGCTTGGTCTCCACGCCGCTCAAACAAAAGCTCGCCAAGCTCGACATCGTCCGCACCGTGCTCTTCGTGCCGCCGCTGATGCCGGTGGGCGACCTGCTCCAGCAGATGCAGCTCAAACGCGTCCACATGGCCATCGTCATCGACGAGTTCGGCGGCACCGACGGCGTCGTCACCATCGAAGACTTGCTCGAGGCCGTTGTCGGCGAGATCGAGGACGAGCACGACGAGGACGTCGCGCTGGTCCGCCGCGTCAATTCCGCCAACTTCATCGCCTCGGCCCGCGCCGAACTCAGCGAGGTCCGGGCCGTTATCGGCGACGATTTCGATCCCGGCACCCATGCCGAGGACGTCGATACCCTCGGCGGCCTGGTCTTTGATCTCGCCGGCCGCGTCCCGCAAAAGGGCGAAGTCATCGGCGGTATCAAGGGTTTCGAGTTCGAAGTGCTGCAGGCCGACAGCCGCCAGATCAAGCGCATCAAGATCAAGCGCACCAAGCAGCGCGCCCCCCGCAAGCCGCCCCTCAAGAAACCCGACGACCCGGCTCCCATCGACGCGGCTGAGTAGCGCGCCCTCTCTCTTCTCCCCGCCGGGGAGAAGGTGGCGCGCCGCGCCGGATGAGGGGGCCCAAAACCCCTCCGCCCTTGACCGCACCGCTTCCCGCCGCGACGGTGCCGGGCATGACATTTGATTCTTTTTTTCAGTCATGACCTGGATCGCCGAGAGCGCCATATTGAGCTACGGCTGGCGGCGCATGCTGCTGCTGTTCGTCGCCGGCATTGTCGCCGCCTCCAGCGCCGCGCCGCTGTTCTTTGTGCCGGCGCTTTTCCTTGCCATGCCAATCCTCGTCTGGTGCCTTGATGGCGCCGAACGGATGAAAGGCTGGAAGCGTCTCTTCAGCCCGGCCCTCCGCATCGGTTTTGCCTTTGGCCTCGGCTATTTCACCGCCGCGCTGCATTGGCTTGGCGCCGCGTTCCTCCAGGAAGGCGGCATCTTCATCCTGTTGATGCCGTTCGCCATCCTCGGTCTTGCCGCCATCCTCGCCCTCTTCTGGGCCGTGGCAACCGCCCTCGCCCATATGTTCTGGTCGGGCGGCGCGTTGCGCGTCGTGCTCCTCGCGGGTGCGCTGTCGGTCGCCGAGTATGCGCGCGGCCACCTGTTTTCCGGCTTCCCCTTCGATCTCCTCGGCTATGCCTTCACCGCCAATGACGAGATGGCCCAGGCCGCCTCGGTCGTCGGCGTTTACGGTCTCACCTTCCTCGCCACGCTGGCCTCCACCACTATCGCGCTGATCTGGCCCGCCGACGAACGCGGGCTGGTCCGCCGTCTCGTGCCGTTCTTCCTTTCCATCGGCCTCATCGCCGCCCAGATCGGCTATGGCAGCTGGCGGCTGGAAAACACCGAGGTCACCCAGCGCACCGACATGAAGGTGCGCCTCGCCCAGCCGATGATCACCGATCACGCCGATTGGGACGCGGCGGATCCGGCCAATGTCATGGACAGGCTGATCTCGCTCTCCGAGAGCGGCACCGGTCTCGAGGACATCACTCACCTCGTCTGGCCCGAATCGGTCTTTCCCTTCTTCATCCAGGACTATCCCGACGCCCTGGCCCGCATCGCCCGCATGCTGCCGCCCGGCACCACCCTGCTCACCGGCGCGCCGCGCGCGCCCCTTGCCGATGAACTGGCCCAGGACGTCGACAACCCCGGCTACAACTCTATCCTCGCCATTGCCAATTCCGGCGAGATCGTCGGCAGCTACGACAAGTCCCACCTCGTCCCCTTCGGCGAGTACCTCCCCTTTGCCAGCTTCTGGAAGCAATTTGGCATCCGCCAGTTCGTCCCCGGCACCAATGGCTGGGCTGCCGGCGATGGCCGCCGCCTGATGCAGATCCCCGGCACGCCGGCTTTCCTGGCGCTGGTCTGCTACGAGGCCGTGTTCCCAGGCGATATCGGCGATGTCAGTAAGGCCGAGTTCATTCTCAACATCACCAACGATGCCTGGTTCGATGGCTCCATCGGCCCCGCCCAGCACGCCCATATGGCGCGCCTCCGCAGCGTCGAGACTGGCCTCCCCATGCTGCGCGCCAGCAATACCGGCACCACCATCGTCACCGATCCGCTCGGCCGTATCGTCGCCCGGCTCGAAGAGCAGCAGGTCGCGGCCATCGACGTCGTCCCCCACCACCGGCTCGTCGGCGCCACCCTTTACACCACGTTGGGTGACGCGCCTTTCGCCCTTGCCTGCCTGCTCTCGATCCTGCTCGGCGTCTGGGCCCATCGCCGCGAGCGCCGTCGGGAATAGTTTTCGTTAACCGGAGATATGCGGATATAAAGCTTTCTTTATATACGCCTTGACCGAACTGTCATGGAGTGGCAGAAACGCGCCCAACCAGCGCGTTTTCGCGTTTTTGGGGCATTTTTGCGAGGTTTCGCTTTGGCACGCTCTTCCTACCTGTTCACCTCCGAGTCCGTCTCCGAGGGACATCCGGACAAGGTCTGCGACCGGATTTCCGATGAGATCGTCGACCTGGTGTTCCGCGAGGCCAAGAAGGCCGGCATGAACCCGGCTAATGTGCGCATTGCCTGCGAGACCCTTGCCACCACCAACCGCGTCGTCATCGCCGGCGAAGTCCGCGTCCCCGAGACGCTGCTCAAGCGGGGCAAGGACGGCAAGGTGCTGCACGACGCCTCGGGTTCACCGGTGGTCAACCCCTCCAAGTTCAAGTCCACCGCCCGCAAGGCCATCAAGGCCATCGGCTACGAGCAGTCGGGTTTCCACTGGAAGACCGCCAAGATCGACGTGCTGCTGCACGGCCAGTCCGCTGACATCGCGGTCGGCGTCGACGAAAAGGGCAACAAGGACGTCGGCGCTGGCGACCAGGGCATCATGTTCGGCTATGCCAGCCGCGAAACCCCGGAACTGCTGCCCGCTCCGATCTACTACGCCCACAAGATCCTCGAGACCCTGACCGAGGCCCGCAAGGCCGGCGAAGGCGAAGCCGGCAAGCTGGGCCCCGATGCCAAGAGCCAGGTCACCATCCGCTACGAGGATGGCCATCCGGTCGGCGTCACCCAGATCGTTGTCTCTACCCAGCATCTCGACGCCAAGCTGACCTCGGCTGACGTCAAGCGCATCATCGAGCCGTTCGTGCTCCGCTCGCTGCCGGAAGGCTGGGTTACCAAGGACACCGTCTGGCACGTCAACCCCACCGGCAAGTTCGTCGTCGGCGGCCCTGATGGCGATGCCGGCCTTACCGGCCGCAAGATCATCGTCGACACCTATGGTGGTGCAGCCCCGCATGGCGGCGGCGCCTTCTCGGGCAAGGATCCCACCAAGGTCGATCGCTCCGCAGCTTACGCGCG
>JACDQI010000082.1 GCA_015657675.1 Devosia sp. | reverse complement strand
TTCGCCCAGTTCCTCGGCGTCGAGGAAGTGATGCGCGCCGAAGCCCGCGACGAGATCGAGCGGCTGCTCGATGCGCGCCTGGCCCGCATTGCCTCGATCGGCGACATCCGCACCGAAACCGTCATCCGCGAAGGCGACATGCGCGAGGCCATCGAGCGTCTGGTCACCGAGGATCCGGAAATCGGCATTCTGGTGCTCGCTGCTTCCAGCGGCAAAGACGGCCCGGGCCAGCTGATCACCGATTTTGCCGCCCGTTCCGGCGGCGCCGCCCTGCCGGTGATCGTCACCATCATCCCCGGCACCATGACCGACGCCCAGATCATTGCCGCCACCTGACGCCTTGCGTTTGTTGGATCAAAACTCTATTTTAGAAACGTTCTAACCGTTAACGGGATTGCCCGATGTTCATCCAGACCGAAGCCACGCCGAATCCAGCGACCCTCAAGTTCCTGCCGGGCCGTGAAGTCGTGGCCGGCGAACCGCGCGACTTCCGCAACCTGACAGCAGCGGGCATTTCGCCGCTCGCCACCGCGCTCTTTGGTATCCCGGGCGTCACCGGCGTGTTCCTGGGCTCCGATTTCATCTCGGTCACCAAGGACGTCACCGAGTGGAACCACATCAAGCCGGCCATCCTCGGCGTCATCATGGAGCACTTCCTCTCCGGCAAGCCGGTGATCGCCATGGCACGCTGGCCGTCGACACCGAGGAAGGCGAGTTCTTCGAGACCGCCGACACCGAAACCGTCGAAGTGATCAAGGAACTGCTCGCCACCCGCGTCCGTCCGGCCGTCGCCATGGATGGCGGTGACATCACCTTCAAGGGCTTCAAGGAAGGCACGGTCTACCTGCACATGCAGGGCGCCTGCTCCGGCTGCCCCTCTTCGACCGCCACCCTCAAGTCCGGCATCGAAAACCTCCTCCGCCACTTCGTCCCCGGCGTCGAGGCCGTCCAGCAGGTCTGATTGCGACCCGCTAGGGGCAAATCGCGCCAGTGGCGCGATTTGAGCGATCAAAGCCATGAGGCCTATGGCCGAATGGCGGGTGGAACTGTTCCGCCCCCTCCCCCCGCTCCGTCATCCCCGGGCTCGACCCGGGGACCCATCTCTCCGCTAGCACCGGCACTGAAGTAGACCTCATGGTGAGCTTGTCGAACCACGAGGTCGTGCCCACCGCTGAGCAATGCGGCGCCGCTTCAACCGTTCGGGGATGACTTTCCCGCCCGCGCCCTCTATCTCTTCGCGCCATGGGCATAATCCTCGCCATCGATACCGTCGCGCCACGCCTGCAGCTGGCGCTGCTGCGCGCTGACGGCACCGTCGATACGTCTGTCGACGAGATCGCCCAGGGCCATGCCGAGCTGATCTTTCCGCGCATCGAAGCGCTCCTCGCCCGCAACGGCGTCACCTATCCCGACCTCACCCGCATCGCGGTCACCACCGGCCCAGGCTCCTTTACCGGCCTTCGCATCGGCCTCTCGGCCGCCCGCGGCCTCGGGCTCGCGCGAAATGTCCCGGTGCTCGGCATCCCGAGCCTCCTCGCACTCTCGCTCCAGGCCCAATGCACCCCCGTCGCCGTGCTGCTCGATGCGCGCCGCGACGAAGCCTATTTCCAGAGTTTTTCCGGCCCCGGCATCCCCGTCTCCCAGCCGCAGCTCCTGGCGATGGACGAAGCGCGCCGGCGCGTACCCCAGGGCGCCACGCTCTTCACCTCACCCTTAGTCGATATCGCGGCCCTCGCCCGCTTCGCCTCAGGCCTCGATCCGGCCGCCTGGCCGCCCGAGGCTGCCTATATCCGCGACGCCGACGCCAAGCCGCAGACCAAATTCCGCGTGGCCCGCCAATGAACATCGCCAAACTCTGGATGGCCCCTGGCGGGCTGCATATCGAACCGGCCCAGGCATCTGACGCCGAGACCATTTCGCGGCTCCACGCCCAGGGCTTTTACCGCGGCTGGCCGCGTGAGGACTTTGCCGCCTATATCGCCGGCCGCGACACCCCGGTTTACGTCGCCTGCGACGCCCGGCGGAAGATCGCCGGCTTTGCCATGATCCGGCTTGCCGCCGACGAGGCTGAACTCATCACCATCGCGGTCGACAAGGGTTGGCGCAAAAAGGGCGTCGGCATCGCCCTGATGCGCGCCGTCTTCGAAGACCTGTTGATGACGCCGGCGCGAAAACTCTTCCTCGAAGTGGCCGAAGACAATCCGGCTGCCCTGCGGCTCTACGGCAAGCTGGGGTTCAAGAAACTCTCCGAGCGCTCAGGCTACTACAGCCGCGATAACGGCCAGCCGGCTACGGCCATTGTCATGGCGCGTGATCTTGGCTAAGCCGGGATTCTTCGGCCAGTACGGGGCGGCCACATGACCAAGCCAATCGAGACGCTCGAAGAGCAGTGCACCCGCAAGGGCATGCGCATGACGGACCAGCGTCGGGTCATCGCCCAGGTGATGGAGCAGGCCTTCGATCACCCTGATGTCGAAGAACTCTATCGGCGCGCCAGCGGCATCGATCCGCGCATCTCGCTCTCCACCGTCTACCGCACGCTGAACCTCTTCGAGGAAGCCGGGCTCGTCACCAAGCACGACTTCAAGGATGGCCGCGCTCGCTTCGAGCCGATCCCCGACGAGCACCACGACCACCTCATCGACATCCGCTCTGGCAAGGTTATCGAGTTCCGCAACGAAGAGATCGAAGTCATTCAGGACCTCATCGCCAAGCGCCTCGGCTACCGGCTGGTCGACCACCGGCTCGAGCTCTACGCCGTGCCGCTCAAGAAGGACGAGCCCTCGTCATGATCTTCCGCGCCCTCTTTATGCTGCTGATCTACATCCCCTTCATGCTGGTGTTCTGCCCCATCCAGTGGGTGTGGTCTCAGCTCAAGGCCCCGGGTTGGCACCTGATCCCGCTGGCGTTCCACAAGCTGGGTACCATCTTCCTGGGGCTCAAGGTCACCGTCATCGGCCAGCCCGTCGAGGGTCGGCCCGTCCTGATCCTCTCCAACCACATCTCCTGGACCGACATCGTCGCCGTCGGTTCGGTCGCCCCGGTTACCTTCGTGGCCAAGAAGGAGATCGAGAAGTGGTTCTTCGTCAACTTCATGGCCGGGCTGCAGCGCACCCTCTATGTCGATCGTACCCGCCGCAGCGATGCCAAGCGCACCACGGGTGAAATGGCCCGCCGCATGGCCGATGGCGGCGCGGTGCTGCTCTTTGCCGAAGGCCAGTCCGATATCGGCACCCACGTGCTGCCGTTCCGCTCGGCGCTGGTGGGCGCCGCCCAGCAGGCCATGCTCGGGACCGGCGCCAGCGAAGTGCTGATCCAGCCCCTCACTATCTCCTACACCCGCCTGCAGGGCCTGCCGGTCTCCCGCAACGAGCGCTCGCTCATCGCCTGGATCAAGTCCAAGTCGGTCAAGCAGAACATCCGCGAGATCTTCAGCGGCGGCGTCAAGGAAGTCACCCTCGCCTTCGGCACCCCGATGCCGCTGGCCGCCGGTTCCGACCGCAAGACCGTCACCAAGGCCGCCGAAATCGAAGTCCGCCGCATGCTCGTCGCCCTCAACCGCGGCACCCCGCTCCCGGCCAAATAGCAACCAAAGTAGCCGGTCCGGAGCTTGTCCGGACCTTCAACAGCCCTCATGGTGAGCCTGTCGAACCACGAGGGTGTGGCACTTGGCAGTGCCAAAACCCCCTTTCTTGGATTCCCCGCCCGATCGGTGTATGCACCCGCCATGACCGAGACGCCCAAGAAGCTCTTCATCAAGACCTATGGCTGCCAGATGAACGTCTACGATTCCGATCGTATGGCGGACGCCTTGGCGCCGCACGGCTATCAGCCGACCCAGGTCATGGAAGAGGCCGACCTCGTCGTCCTCAACACCTGCCACATCCGCGAAAAGGCCTCCGAGAAGGTGTTTTCCGAGCTCGGCCGGCTACGCGAACTACGTGAAGAGGCCCGCGCCGCGGGCGGTCCCGGCTTCATGATTGGGGTTGCCGGCTGCGTCGCCCAGGCCGAAGGCGACGAGATCGTCCGCCGCGCCAAGGGCAGCGTCG
>JACDQI010000081.1 GCA_015657675.1 Devosia sp. | reverse complement strand
TGCACGTACCGTCATCTCGCATGAGGCTCGCATTGATCGGCGGTTCCCCGCTAACATGTCAGTCACAACCTTGACCGCAGGCTGTCAACTGTCAAGGCGGGCAACCGACCTTCAAGACAACAAAAAAGGCCCTCGAAACATCGTGCCGAGGGCCTTTCCCAGTCGTCGTTCCCTTAGCGCAGGAGCGCCCGCGCTTCGTCGATACCAAGTGCCGCAGGCCGCTCGCAGGTGGTCGAGAGCGTGATCACCTGGCCAGTCTCGCCGGCCTTGAGGATCGAGGTCATGACGTCGATGGCGTGCAGCGCCACATCGATATCGCAACGAGCCGTCTTTCCGGTTTCGAGCGAGTCCATCATGTCGCTCAGCCCCGCATTGCGGTAGTTGGCGCGCGGGTTAGGCTTGTCGAGATCCTGGTTGGCCTTGCCGAACGGGTGATCCCATGGCGTCACCACTTCCTTGACGCCGGCGCGATCGGTGATCGTCACGTCGCCATTAAAGAAGTTCGGATCCGGCACATAGACCGTGCCTTCGGTGCCATAGAGCTCGATATTGTGGTGGCCATGGCTGGAGACGTCCCAGCTGGCGCCCAGCGTGATGATCGCGCCATTGGCGAAATCGAGCACCGCATGGATCGTCGTCGGCGTGCCGACCTTGATGAAGGTGCCCTTGAACGGGCCTTCGGCAGTGACTTCACGCTCGGCCCGCGCCATGCCGGTAAAGGCAGTGACGCGCTTGATCGGGCCGACAAGGCTGATCAGGTCGGTGATGTAATACGGCCCGAGGTCGAGGATCGGCCCGCCGCCCACCTGAAAGAAGAAATCCGGGTTGGGATGCCAGTGCTCCATGCCGCGGCTCAGCACGTGCATGGTGCCCGAGGCAATCTTGCCCAGCTTGCCCGAGTCGATGATGGCACGCGCCTGCTGGTGCGCGCCGCCAAGGAAGGTGTCAGGCGCCGAGCCGACCTTGAGCTTGCGCTCGGTGGCCTGCTTCTTGATCGCCTTGCCCTCTTCGACGGAGAGCACGAACGGCTTTTCCGAATAAGCGTGCTTGCCGGCCGAGAGGATGTCGGTGGTCACCTTGTAGTGCGCGGCCGGCACCGTCAGGTTGACGATCACGTCGATCTCGGAGTTCTTCAGCAGCTCGTCCGGCGTATGCGCCTTGACGTTGAACTCACTGGCCCGCTTCTGCGCGGCCTCGGGCAGCACGTCGGCCACGCCGCGCACTTCGAGGTTCCTGAACAGCGGCGCGAGCCGCAGATATGCCGCCGAGATATTGCCGGCACCCATGATGCCGACGCCATAGGTCTTGCCCATGATTACGCTCCGAGAGATTTGATGAATGCCATCGACCGGCTGGCGAAGCGGTTGATGTCATTGGGGTTGTCGTGTTCGGCGATGAAGTACTGCGCCTTAGTCTTGGTGCGGGCGATCGGCCACAGCGTCTTCCACGGAACCACGCCCTGCCCGGCATCGGCCCAGCCGTCTTCGTCGGCGTTCTCGCCTGCCGGCGCAATGTCCTTGACGTGGATGGCGACGATCCGGTCGCCGTTCTTTTCCAGCCAGGCAGCCGGATCGGCCTTGCCGCGCACGATCCAGGCCACGTCGGCCTCGACGTTCACTGCGGGCGCGGCTTCGAGCAGCAGGTCCATGGCGTAGCGGCCATCATAGGTCGCGAACTCGAAATCGTGGTTATGGTAGCCGAAGGTCAGGCCGGCGTCCTGATAGGGCTTGCCGATCTTCTGCAGTTTTTCGCCAAACGCCTTCCAGCCATCGGCCGAGGTCGGGCGCTGGTCGGGCGCCAGCCACGGGCAGACGATGACCTTGATGCCCAGCGTCTCGGCGAGTTTGAGCGACTTGGCGCTATCCTCGAGATCGCTGAGCCCCACATGCGCGGTCGGCATGCTGAGCCCATTGGCATCGAGCTGCGCCTTGAGCGCCTTGGGGTCGGTGTAAAGGCTGCCATAGCCTTCGGCCTGCTTGTAACCGAGGCCCGCAATGGTCTTGAGGACGTCGGCGAGCGGGTAGTTGCGCGCCGAGTACAGCTGAAATCCGATATCCATTGTGTCTCTTCCCTATTTCCAGGCGCTGACGGCAGCGAAGGAACGTTCGGCAAACGGCGATCGTCTGCCGGATTGTCGTGCTCCATCACCCAGTAGCGCACGTTGGTCTGCGCCTTGATGGTGGCCTGCAGCGATTGCCAGTCGATGGTGCCGTGGCCGACATCGGCCCAGCCGTCCTCGTTCACATTCGTGCCTGCCGGCGCGATGTCCTTCACGTGCACGGCATTGATGCGCGGGCCGTATTTCTTGATCCAGGCAGCCGGATCCTGACCGCCGCGGACCACCCAGGCGACGTCCATTTCCCACTCGTTGTTGGGGGCCGTCTCGAGGAGGATGTCCATCGGCAGCCGGCCGCTCTCGGTGGGCTGGAACTCGAAGTCATGGTTGTGCCAACCGAAGCCGAAACCGTTCTTGCGGAAGGTCTCGCCCAGCTGCGCCAGCGTTTCGCCCAGTTCGACCCACTTGGCTTCGCCCTGCGAGCGCTCTTCTTTGGGGATGGCCGGGCAATAGAGCATCTTCATGCCGAGCGTTTCGGCGATCTTGAGCGCCGCCGAGGTGTCCTTGAGCTGGCTGAGCCCAAAGTGCCCGGTCGGCATGCTGAGCCCGTATTTCTTGACGCTGGCCGCGAGGCCGCGGCATCGGCGTAGAGCCCACCAAAGCCTTCGACCTGCTTGTAGCCGGCCTTGGCGATACGCCCCAGCGCTTCGTCCAGCGGCGGAAAGTTGCGCGAGCTGTAAAGCTGGTAAGAAAAATCCATAAATGCCTCTGAGTGAGAACTGACCCGCCCCGGAGCACGTCCGAGGCGGGATGTCTGTCAATCTATGGCAACGTTGCACTGGCTGGGAGCCAGCGTCCACGCGCCGGGTAAGTCAGGCGCGTCGCGCCGTTAGAGCCGGTCGCCGCTGGCCGCGTCGAACACCGAGCCACGAGCCGGATCAAAGCCGATCGTCACCTTCTGGCCGGGGACCAGAGCGACTTCGGAAGCCGCACGGAACGTCACCGACTGCCCGCCCAGCTTGGTCCAGGCGATCGTGTCCGCACCCATCGGTTCGACGATCTCGATCTCGCTCTCGAACTGGAACGGCATCTTGCGGGCGTCTTCACCCACCGCGATATGTTCCGGCCGGATGCCGAGGACCACATTGGTCTTGCCGCTCGGCGCCTTGGTGAACTGGTAGCCGCCCAGCGAGATCGAGGTGTTCTCGGTCGCGAATGCCGACCCATCCAGCGCGCCGTTGAGGAAGTTCATCGACGGCGAGCCGATAAAGCCCGCCACGAAGAGGTTCACCGGCTTGTTGTAGATGGTGTGCGGATCGGCCAACTGCTGGATCACGCCGTTCTTCATGATGGCGATACGGTCGGCCAGCGTCATGGCCTCGATCTGATCATGCGTCACGTAGATCATGGTGTTCTTGAGCCGCGCATGCAGCCGCTTGATCTCGACCCGGAGGTCGGAACGCAGCTTGGCATCGAGGTTCGAGAGCGGCTCGTCAAAGAGGAACACATCGACGTCGCGCACCAGCGCACGGCCGATGGCGACGCGCTGGCGCTGGCCACCCGAGAGCTCCACCGGCTTGCGGGCGAGCAGCGGCTCGATCTGCAAAATCTCAGCAGCGCGCTGCACGCGACGCTCGATCTCGTCCTTCTTCATGCGCGCCACGCGCAGGCCGAAGCTCAAATTCCGCTCCACCGTCATCTGCGGATAAAGCGCATAGGACTGGAACACCATGCCGATGCCGCGGTCCTTGGGCTCTTCCCAGGTGACGTTCTTGCCGCCAATGAAGATCTGGCCCGACGACACGTCCAAGAGGCCGGCAATGCAGTTGAGCAAGGTCGACTTGCCGCAGCCCGAGGGCCCGAGCAGCACGATGAACTCACCCTGCGCGATATCGAGATCGAGGGACTTGAGGACGCTGACCTGACCGAAGTTCAGGCTCAGGTCCTTGATGGAAACGCTATGCTGCATCGCTGATTACCCCTTGACCGCACCGGCAGCGATGCCGCGTACGAACCACTTTCCAGAAACGAAGTAGACCACCAGCGGCACCGCAGCCGTGAGAATGGTCGCAGCCATGTTCACGTTGTACTCGCGGATACCCGTCGTGGTGGTGACGATATTGTTGAGCTGCACGGTCATCGGCATGTTCTCGCGGCCGGCAAACACCGTACCGAACAGGAAGTCATTCCAGATGCCCGTGGTCTGCAGGATGACGGCCACAACCGTAATCGGCACCGACATCGGCAGCATGATGCGGAAGAAGATGCCCCAGAACCCGGCGCCATCGACACGCGCTGCCTTGAACAGCTCAACCGGCAGCGACGTGAAGAAGTTGCGATAGAGCAGCGTCAGGATCGGCATGCCGAAGATGGTGTGGACCACCACGATGCCCGGCAGCGTGGCGAAGAGGCCGACCTTGGAAAGGCCGATGATCAGCGGATAGATCACCACCTGATAGGGCACGAATGCGCCGAACACGAGGACGCCGAAGAGGAATTCGGAGCCCTTGTAGCGCCAGAAGCTGAGCGCATAGCCATTGATCATGGCGATGACGATCGACACCGGCACCGAGAGCGCCGTGATCTTGACCGAGTTCCAGAAGCCAGGCTTCAGGCCGTTACAGTCGCGACCCGTACAGGCGGTATCCCAGGCCTTCAGCCACGGCTCGAAGGTGAGCATGGACGGCCAGTTAAAGAGATGTCCCTGCCGGATTTCCGGCATGCCCTTGAGCGATGTGACGACCATCACCCAGAGCGGCATGAGGAAGAACAGTGCCGCGAGGATCAGGAAGGCATAGACGCCGACGCGGCTGAGCGTGAGCTTGTTCGGCTTCGGACCACTCGGCCCGGTGGCCGCCACTGCGCCGGTGGCGCGCGATGAGAGAGCTTCGCTGGTCATTATGCCCTGCCCGCCTTGCGATTGGACCGCCACTGCAGAAAGTACTGCAGCCCGATCAGTGCCATGACCGGAACGAGCATCATGGTGGCAGCCGCCATGCCCTGGCCCACGTTCACGCGGTCGGTAATGTGTTGAATGACGTAGATGGCCGGCATCTGCGTGGAGACGCCCGGGCCGCCCTGCGTCATGGCAATGACGATGTCGAAGACACGCACCACGCCGGTACACTGCAGGATGAACGAGGTCGCGATGGCGCCGCGCATCATCGGCAGCACGATGAAGAGATAGGTCTTCCAGGTCGGGATGCCGTCGATCTTGGCGGCCTTCCAGATCTCGGCGTCAACGCCGCGAAGCCCCGCCAGCATGATCGCCATGGTGACGCCCACGCCGTTCCACAGCCCGCCGAGTACAACGCCGTAAAGCGCGGTCTCGGACTTCACCAGCGGCGCAAACTCGAAGCCGGTCCAGCCGAGCTGGCGCACGGCTTCCTGGATGCCCAGGTTGGGGTCGAACATCCACTGCCAGACGAGGCCGGTGACCACCAGCGACATGGCAAAGGGATAAAGAAAGATAGAGCGGAAGAGGTCTTCACCCTTGATCCGCTGGTCCATGAACACGGCCAGCAGATAGCCGACCACCATGCCCAGCCCGATCGACAGGATGCCGAAGACGAAGACGTTCTGAACCGAGATGATCCAGCGATCCGTGCGCCACAGGCGCACATACTGGTCCAGACCGATAAAGTTGAAGTTCGGAAAGAGTTTGGAGTTGGTGAACGACCAGATGATCGAAAAGATGATGCAGATGATGAACACGCCGACCGCAGTCGCGATCATCGGCATCGTCCCGATCACCGATTGATAGTTGAAGCGCCTGCGCATGCGCGGCTTGACGGCCACTGCGCTGGCAAGACCTGCCGCACTCCCGCCGGATTGGGCGACCTGGGTCATAGCAAACTCCCCGCCTGATTGATGGGCCCGGCTCCGGACCTGGCACCCGGCAACGCGGAAAAAAGACCGGGCGGCCCCATTGCTGGAGCCGCCCGGGTTGGTTCGACAATTAGTCGGCGTTCTGCAGGATCTCGACGTACTTGGCGACCGCGTCATCGACGGTCATCGAGTCATCAGCCCAGAACTGGGCAGCGAGGTCGTTCATCTGACCGGTGGTGTCGTTCGACAGCCAGCGGCCCGCATCGACAGCCACGTTGGCGTCGTTGCCGATGATTTCCAGACCACGCTTCATGCAATCGTCAGCGAGCGACATGTCGACGTCGTCACGGATCGGCATGGAGCCCTTGGCGTTGTTGAACAGCGCCTGGACCTGCGGGTTCACCATCATCGACGCCATCTTCAGCTGCGCCGCTTCAACAGCCGGGTCCGACTGCTTGGGGAACAGGAAGATGTCGCCACCGGTGGTGACGGTCGGAGCAGCGGCGGGCAGAGCAAGGCAAGCATAGTCCACGCCCGGCTTTTCGCCGGCCACGCCGAACTCACCACGGGCCCAGTCGCCCATGATCTGCAGCGCGGCCTGGTCGGTTACCACGAGGTTGGTCGTGTCGTTCCAGTTGCGGTTCGCCGAACCTTCGTCGCTGTACTGCTTGAATTCACGCCACTTGGTGAACACGGCAGGCATTTCGGCCTTGGCCAGTTCGATGTCCTTGTCCTTCATGATCTTGGCGCGCTTTTCGACGCCGAGCATGGAGGTCTGGAGCACGCCGAAGGCACCCGAGATTTGCCAGCTTTCGCCGCCGATCGCGAACGGGATGACGCCGGCTTCCTTGAGCTTCGGAGCGCTCGTCAGGAACTCGTCGAAGCTGGTCGGCAGAGCAACGCCGGCCTTTTCGAAGGCCGGGATCGAGGCCCAGGCCCAGTTCCACGAGTGGATGTTCACCGGCACGCACCACCACTTGCCGTCAACGAGGCAGGCCTCGGAGATCGACGCCGGGCGGATAAAGCCGGCCCAGTTTTCCTTGGTGGCAAGGTCGGTCAGGTCCAGCAGCAGACCGCCAGCGATCAGTTCTTCGTACTGACGGCCGGGATTGAACTGGGCGGCACCCGGGGGATCACCACCGAGGATGCGCTGCAGCGTTGCCGAGCGAGCATTCTCGCCGCCGGCAATGGCAGTATCGACCCACTTGTCGCCGCCGAGGGCGTCGAACTCACGGGCGAAAACGGAAACGGCGGCCTGTTCGCCGCCGGACGTCCACCAGTGGATCACTTCAACGTCAGCAGCGCGAGCAGACGTGCTACCGAGGAAGGCGGCGGCCATTACGGCCACGACCGACACGAGTTTGTTCATTCTGTAGTCCTCCCAACGTTCACCTGGAGCGGATGCTCCCGCGAAAGCAATAGCCGGTCGGATCGCCCCCTGGGGACCTGCGGCTGATGCATGTAATCGATTACACACGACCTCCTCAGAGCTCTCTGCAATCGATTGCATGCATTTCAGACATTCCTTGCACGCATGTCAAGTTCCATTTAGAGAGGACGGGTCGGCGGCGAAGTGGGGCGCTGCAAGCCATGGTAACTTCAAAAAAAGCACCAACAATTCAGGACGTTGCTCGCCACGCCAAGGTGTCGGCGGCCACCGTTTCGCGTGTTCTGAGCAACCCCGAGCGGGTTTCCGAAGCAACTCGTGAACGCGTCCACAAGGCGGTCAGCGACACCGGCTACACCATCAATCAGGCGGCGCGATCTCTCCGCATGCGGGCCGCCAAGACGATTCTGATCGCCCTGCCCGACATCGGCAATCCGTTCTATTCCACTGTGCTGGACGCGGTCGTCGATGAAGCCGCCGTGCGTGGTTACAGCCTGCTCGTCGCCAACCGTTTTGCGGGCGACCCTTCGCGCCTCCTCAGTGACTATTTCCTCTCCAGCCGGGCCGATGGCCTGATCCTGCTGGACGGTGGCGTCGACACCACCCTGCTCCAGGCGCTGGCGACCGGCGACGGCCATGTCCCTATGGTGGTATCGTTCGACGAGGCCCCCAAGGCCGACGTCGCCGCTGTGCTCATCGACAATCTCGAGGCGGCCGAGCGCGCGACCGAACACCTGGTCGCGCTCGGGCACACCAAGATCGGGCACATCATCGGCCCGTCCCGCAACGCGGCGCCCAATCCTCGCTTCGTCGGCTTCAAGAATGTCATGGCGAGGGCCAAGCTCGAGCTGCGTCCCGAGTGGCTGTTTCCGGGCACCTACGCCATGGACAGCGGTCTCGCCGCCGCCGAGGCATTCCTCGCCCTGCCCGAACGCCCGACCGCCGTTTTTTCCGCCAATGACGAAATGGCCATCGGCTTTGTCGCCGCGCTGCGCAACGCAGGCCTTGAATGTCCGCGCGACATCTCGGTGATCGGCTTTGACGATATCGCCATCGCCCGTCACTTCTGGCCGCCGCTGACCACCATGCATCACCCGCGCGAGCAGATAGGTCGGCTCGCCACCGAGTCCCTGATCGATATCCTCGAGGGGGCCGCGACGCCCGGCGCCCCGCGCCGGATCACGCTCCGCGCCGATCTGGTGGTCCGCGGCAGCACCCGATCTCTGCGCTGACAACGCCAGCGACTTAGGCTAAACGGAGCATGTGGCCTCGTAGCTCAGCGGATAGAGCAGTAGCCTTCTAAGCTATTGGTCGGAGGTTCGATTCCTCCCGAGGTCACCAGTTCGGACCGCAACCCTTTGGGTTTGTGGACGTTGCCCAGCCACTCATCCAATGGCGGGCGCAATGGCCGATCATGAACAGCAGTCTCCCTCGCAACGGCCAGCTTCGCGACTGCCCAGCGATGCCAGACGTGCGCGTCGCGAAGCCAAACTGCGGCTTGCCCCATACGTCACCAAACTCTCGGACTGGCACCCGCAGGCCGCGCGGCTCTTGCTTGAGGTCGATCGCGCAGTAAGCCTGACGGACTTGAATCGCCCGCTGGTCGAGGCTCTCGAAACGACGATCGGCGCGGTGGCGGCAGACCAGGCGGGCTTTCTTGCCATAACGGCAGAACTCCGCTCAAGCCGCGTGGACGATCTCGCGAAATCCTTCTCTCGCCTGCTGCTCGACCTGCAGGCAGCGCGGGCGCGCTTGGTCGTCTTAGTCGACGGAGAGAAGAAATAGCCCGGCAAGCGCCGCAGCCATAAGCCAGCGCAGGGCCTGGCAAACTCCCTTGAATCGCCGGTCGATGAACAGAAGGCGGAACGTGCCGGTAACATCCGCGACGAATGCAGTTGCGTATGTTATGGTGCCCAGTGCCACCACGAAGGCCACGATCGACAAAAAGATCTGCACTGAACCCCCCGACAAAATCGAATGTAACAATATGTTGCCATCCTGAGGGTGTGGCGGTGAACATATCGTTGACATTTCCGCCTGAAGGCCACGCGAGATGTTCTTTATTGCTTCCAAGACCCTCTGGTTCCTGGTCCAGCCGGTCACTCTGATCTTTCTGCTGCTGGTGCTTGTTGCGCTGCAGAATTTCGGCAGGTTGCGGGTTCTCGGCCGCCTCGCCATCAGCGCCGCAATCCTCTGCCTGGGCCTGGGCGCCTTTTCGACCTTGGGGTTTGTGGCGCTCCAGCCGCTCGAATCGGCATTTGAACGCCCTGCCCCACCAGCCTGGATCACCGGCATCATTGTCCTGGGCGGTGGGCTCGAGACCGACATCAATTCCGTGCGTCAGGGCTATGAGTTCAACCGCTCAGGCGACCGATATGTCGAAGCTCTGCGATTGGCCCAGCTCTATCCGGACGCGCGCCTTCTCATCTCCGGGGGCTCGGGGGCGCTGTTTCCCGGCGAAGAAACCGAGGCCGCTTCCGGCCTGCGCTTCTTTACCGCCTTCGGCATCGATCCGGCCCGCATCATTACCGAAGACCAGTCGCGCAACACCGAGGAGAACGCCCAGCTGACGCGCGAAAAACTGGCACCGGCGCCCGGCGACGCCTGGCTGCTCGTCACCTCGGCTTTCCACATGCCACGCTCGGTGGGGCTGTTTCGCAAGGCAGGTTTTGACGTCGTGCCCTGGCCGGCCGACTACCTCACCAAAGGCAATGAGGGTTTCGGTCTCCGCCTCAATCAACCGGCGGAGAACCTGTCCATTACCAGTATCGCGCTGCGCGAGTGGATCGGACTTCTCGCCTACTGGCTGACGGGCAAGATCGACAGCCCGCTGCCGCGCCCCTGAGCCTAGAACAGGTCGAGCTGCATCTGCGGCGCTGCCGGCGCCTTGGGTGCCGGCTTGGGTACGGGCTTGGGCGCAACACGCGCGGTTTCCGCTTTCGGCGACGCCGCCTCGCGGGGTGCCTTGGGCAAGGCGGCCGGCTTCAAAAGCGCCTGCACGGCGGGCTTCGGCCGTCGCACGGCCGCCTTGTCTTTCGCGACATCGGCAGTGTCGACGCTTTGCCGGCTGAGCCACTGAGTCATCGGCACCAGCATGGCGCGTTGCAGCGAGTAGACGTTCTCGCGCCCCTGCTTGAGCTCCTTGACCAGGCCCGCCTGCTTGAGCACCCGAAGGTGCCGCGAAATGGCAGGCCGGCTGATCGAAAACGCTGCGGTCAGCTCATGCACAGGCATGGCGCGTTCGTTGAGCATTTCGATGACCCGGCAACGGGTCGGGTCGGCAACCGCGGAGAATTGGTCGACAGGCGTCATCATCATCCCGTAGCAGCAGTGTTACGGGAAGACGCACGACGGGCGGCGGCAAGTCAAGCGATCGCTAGAGCGAAATCTGCCGGCTGCGCAAGGCTTCCACAACCGTGTGCGTCCGGTTGGCGGTGTTGAGTTTCCGCGCCGCGTTGAGCAGGTGGTATTCCACTGTGCGCACCGAAATGCCGAGGATGGAGGCGCTGGCGTCGGCAGTCTTTCCCACAGCCGTCCAGCGCAGCACTTCGCGCTCCCGCGGCGTCAGCATGGCCGCCGTACTCGCCTCCGGGGTCAGGTGTCCGAGCTGCGCTACTGCGGTCTGAACCAGGGCCATAAGCGCCAGCACATCGCTCTCGTCACGATCGACTTTCTCACCCAGCAGCATGGCAATCCCAAGCCGGCCCTCCGGCAGGCGAACGGGCATTGCCAGTCCATCGTCGAGTCCCGCTTCCCTCAGCACTTTCGCAGCACTGGATGAGGCAAGCGCCTCGGCCAAATGCACAGGTCGGTCAGCAGCCTGGAGGTAAGCAAGAAGCCTGTCCGAAGGACGAAGGTTGCCAAGCTCCTGCGTAACGTCCTCTGCCATCCGCGCGCCAACGAGCGTGGGTTGGCCGTCGCCGTTAGCACTGGCGAACTGCATGATCGCGATGGCGGGAAGTCCGAAGCGTGCGGCAGCGACCTGAAACTGATCCATCAAGTCGTCACGCGTCGTGGCCGATTGCAGGGAGGTCAAAAGCTCGAGGGCATCGCGGAAGGCGGGCACAAAAAATCTCATCACTGGCGGGTCAAGTTCGACGAAAGCGCTCGAAATTTGGTCAACGCATGGCGCTGAGTAGCAAAACGGACCACTTATCGTCGAACACGTACCTACACCAATGCGGTGCATTGGCCGAACACAAAACAACAATTGTTAGTTTTGGAGACGCTGACCCGTCAGTTCGTCTTTTTGATACGCGGATGCTCGATCCGATCGCCTGGCTTGACACCGAGTTCTAGAGAGCGGCCACCAGGTATCTCGAGCACGAACTGCACTGGCACCTGTGAAGAGATCGAAGTGGTGTCGTGCGGCTTGGCGTTGACATGCACCGTCTTGATGATGCCGTCGGCCGAAATGAACAGCATATCGAGCGGGATGAAGGTGTTCTGCATCCAGAATGACGTTTCCTGCTCGCGCTGGAAGTCGAAGAGCATGCCGGCGTCCTTGTCCAGCGACTGCCGGAACATCAGCCCCTTCTGTCGCTCCGCCGGCGTATCGACCACTTCGACGGTGAAGGGATAGGACCCTGTCGCGGTCTGGATCACCAGGCGATCATCACTGCTGCACGCCGCGAGCGGCGCCAGACCAATAAGCATAGCCAAGAGCACGCCGAAGCGACGGACCGCCGAAAGGAGGCGGGGCAAAAACGAGGACATCGGGCGCATTCCGGCAAGGTGAGGACCACGCCGACATGCCAGCCCGTGCTGCAACAAGTCAACTGCCGCAGACCGGCCGCCGCCTTGAACCGAGAGATAAGCCGATCAGTGCGAGGACGGCGCCTCGCCCCAGCCATCGGGACGGATCTCGGCGACCATCAGCCCCTTGGGACCATTGCCATACCGGACCAGCACATACTGCCCGGGACGCAGCTCGGTAATCCCGAAGCGGCGCAGCGTTTCCATGTGCACGAAAACGTCCGGTGCGCTCTCACCGGCCGAGAGGAAGCCAAAGCCGCGGATGCGGTTGAACCACTTCACTTCCAGCCGCTCGAGCTTGCTCGTCGGCTCGACGGTGACGTGAGTGCGGGCTGCCGGCATCTGCGCCGGATGCCGCGCGGTCGACTCATCCATGGAAAGAATGCGGAAGGCCTGCAGACCACCCGGTCGCGCCAGCGCCTCGCACACCACACGCGCCCCTTCATAGGCCGTCTGGTAGCCATCGCGCCTGAGGCAGGTCACGTGCAGGAGCACATCGGGACGTCCGTCATCAGGGACAATGAAGCCAAAACCCTTGGCGACGTCGAACCACTTGATCGCGCCGACCACTTCGATGACGTCCATGCCAGCGTCGGCATGGCCCGGTCCGGAGGAAAGCCCAGTCCGCCCACTCGACTCGAAAGCCAAAGCTGCAGACTCTTCATCCTCGGCAGTAAACTTGGCCCCCATAGCCTTACGCCTTTTCGTACACTGCCCCCGCCGCTAAACGAGGTACTCCATAGGACATAAGAACACCTTGGCCGATTCACCATCAAAAGTTAAGGAGTCGTTGCAACTTTGTTGGTGCTTTTACACGCTCGTGAAGTCGAGACGTGTCACACCACCCGCCATGACCGTCGGATCCGGCGGCATTTCCCTTCAAACTCCTGCCTGCGAGGCTGTCATGAAGTATCTCCACACCATGGTGCGTGTCACCGATATCGAAGCGAGCCTCCGGTTCTACCGTGACGCCCTTGGGCTCGAGGAAACGCGCCGCATCGACAATGAAAAGGGTCGCTATACGCTGATCTTCCTCGCCCCTCCCGGCCAGCACGAGACCCCGGTTGAACTGACCTACAATTGGGATCCGGAGGTCTACACGGGTGGTCGCAACTTTGGGCATCTGGCCTATGAGGTCGACGACATCTACGCCTTCTGCACCAAGATGCAGCAAATGGGCATTGTCGTGAATCGCCCGCCCCGCGATGGCCGCATGGCCTTCGTGCGCTCACCGGACAATATTTCGATCGAGATTCTGCAAAGGGCGACGCCCTTCCTCCGGCCGAACCTTGG
>JACDQI010000080.1 GCA_015657675.1 Devosia sp. | reverse complement strand
GGAGGGGACAGGGGTGGGGGTAGAGGAGCTCGCGAGGCTGGGGTGATACTCGGTCGAGCCGCATCGCCACCGGCCCTCGTACCCCCCCACCCTGACCCTCCCCCGCAAGGGGGGAGGTGACACGCCGTCCGGTGTCACTCCGCCAACAACTTCCGCGCGGCGATCGCCAGGATCGCCTCGAACGCCGTGGTATCGGCATAGAGGGCATCCGCTGGCGCATCATTGGTGACCCAGCTGCCGCCGCGGGCCGCGATGCCGCCGTCGAGCATCAAGTTCTCGTTCATCTCGAAGTCTTCCACCGAGATGCCGTCGGGGCCGCGCAAACGGCCATCGGGCGCCACTGCGACCTTGCCGCCATAGTAGTCCAGCACGCGCTGGTAGTGGTTGGCCCTGACGTTGGAATAGGCGAAGGCCGCCTTGCCCTGGCCGCACATGAAGCCGAGTTCGAACACCGTGCCGGTGTCGGCATGCAGGCCCCGGAACGGCGTGAGATTGGCGATGATCGCCTGGGCCGAGTTCATCATCTGCTCGTCGATGGCCGAGATGTTCTCGCCGAACTGCCGCTTGGTCGGCGCCTTGGGGATTTCGAGGTCGCCGGGCGTCACCGGGATAAGGCCGGCGGCGCGGGTCAACGCGATCTTTTTGTCCAGTACTTTGCGGGCGTTCGGCAGGAAAACTTCGGGACCCGCCAGGTAAACTCTCACGCTCATGCTGCGCCTCCGACGCGTCGACCATCGATCCAGACTGCGGCGATGTTGGGCCGCGAAGCTGTGTAGAGCACCTTCTCGAAAATGGCGACGGGGTCGGTTTCGCTAAAGAGCCGAATGGTCCCGGCGGCGACACGTGGGTCGATCAGCATGGCATCGAACTTCTGGCCGACCGCAAAGCATCCCACTGGCAGATCGAGGGCCTGGCCACCGCCGGCAGTGGCGAGATGGAAGGCGGTGGCGATGTCGATGCGGGAGTTCGTTCGGCCGCGCTTGTCTGCCGGCAGTTTCGGATCGACGCCGCCTTCGAGGAGGCGCGAGGCTTGCACGGCGCCGCGTGCGGCGTCCCACAGGCTGGCGATCGGACCGCCGGAGATATCCGTGCCCAGCCCGACATGCACGCCTTTTTCCAGCGCATGCCGTAGCGGGAAGACCGAGTTGGCAAAATACATGTTGGAGATCGGGCAATGTGCCACCGCGCCGCCGCGGGCAGCGATGCGGTCCATGTCCGGGTCGGTGAGGAAGTTGGCATGCGCCAGCACTGTCTTTCGCGTCAAAAGCCCAAAGCCGTCCAGCGCCTCGGTGTCGGTCTTGCCGTAGCGCTGCAGCGCGTACCCATGCGCCCAGTCGCTCTCGGACGCATGGGTCTGGACGTGGCAGCCACACTCGGTCGCCAGCGTGCCCAGTCCGCGCAGTGCCGCGTCGGTGCAGGAGGGAATGAAACGCGGGGTGATGACTGGCAACACCCGGCCGTCGCTCGCAAGACCCCTCACATAGTCGATCAGAGCCCGCGTCTCGGCCACGGCCACTTCAGGGGAGGCGTCGCGATAGTACTCGGGGCAACTGTTGGGGTCGTCCATCACCACCTTGCCGACGAGCGCCCGCTGCCCGGCGGCGAGGCAGATGTCGGCGAGGAGTTTTGTCGCCTCGAGATGGGCGGTGGCGAAGTAGAGGGCGGTGGTGGTGCCGTTGGAGATCAGGTCCTTGACCAGCGTCTCGTAGCGCGGCCGGGCGAAGTCGAGATCGGCATAGCGGGCTTCGAGCGGGAAGGTGTACTTGCCCAGCCAGACTTCGAGCGGCGCATCCAGCGCCTGCCCAAGCTGCGGGTATTGCGGCGCGTGGATGTGGAGGTCGACAAAGCCCGGCAGCACCAGCGTGCCCTCGGGCAGCACGACGTCGGCTTCGCCAGTGCCAATGGCCGTGATGGTGCCCTCGGCATCTAGGGTCAGCACGGCGTCATCGAGCACCTCGATTTCGCCGCTCTGGGGCGCATGGATGAACCGGCCCTTGACCCGCCGGCCGCGCAGCGTCACCAGACCACCTTGTGGGTCTCGCCGGTCTGCACGTTGACGAAGCCTTCGGGCGCCAGCTTGCTGGGCGCCACCAGCACCCAGCGCCACGGGCTGCAGCTGAGCGTGGCGAACTTGAGGAACTCCGGAAAGCCAGGCTTCCAGAGGTTGAGGGCGGTGGGCTTATACATCCACTCGACCTTGCCGGCCGCCGCGTAGAAGGCCTGCATCTCGCGGTCGAAGTCCTCGGCAGTGCGCGCGGTCATCAGGCCACCGACTTCGAGCCGGGCCTCGGCGACGATTTCGCCCTTGTGTACCAGCACCCAGCCGCCATCGATCTCCTGCAGCCGGTTGACCGCCTTGGCCATGGCCTCGTCGCTCGAACCGATGCACCAGACATTGTGGCTGTCATGGGCCACTGAGCAGGTGAGCGCGGTGTCCGCATCGACCGGGCCGCAGCCGGTCCAGAACATCTTGGCCAGCACGCCGGTGCCGCTATAGCGATCGATGACGCTCCACTTCGTGGTGTCGGGCTTGCGCTGCACCAGGCCGTTTGCAACCGGCATCTCCTCAACGAGAAAGTCCTCGTTCCAGTGGAAGGGGCGCAGCACGGCCGCCTGCATGGTCGTCCGCCCCGGTTCGGCCGGAATGGCGAAGTCGGCCGCGCTCATCTGGCGGCCGATATTGACCGACTTGGTCGCCCAGTCGGGCCAGGCGATATTGGTGCGCGGGGCCGTGTATTTCTTGCGCTCCGAGACCAACTGGCCATCGGCATAGACGTGCTTGATCGAGAGGCTCTGCACATCGTCGAGCAGCACGATGTCGGCGTAGCGGCCGGGGGTGATCGAACCGACCCACTGGTCGATCCGCATGTGGCGCGCCGGATTGATGGTGGCGCACTGGATGGCGATCTCGGGCGCGAGGCCATAGTGGATGGCGTGCCGCACGTTGTGGTCGGAGGCACCGAGTTCTAGCGTCTCCGAGGCGCTGCGGTCATCGGTAGTGAAGGCGATATTGCTCCAGTCCTCAAGACCACGCTCAATCAGGCCTGGCATGATCACGTCATAGCTGAAGGGGCGCAGTTCGACGAAGAGTCCGAGCTTCAGTCGATCCCACGCCTCGTCCAGCGCCCAGACCTCATGGTCGGAGGAGAGGCCGGCGGCGACGAAGGCGGAAATGTCGTGCAGGTCGGTGAGGCCTGAGCCGTGCCCTTCGACCACGCCGCGCATTTCCATGGTGGCGCGGATCATCCCCCACATGCGCGGGTAGCCGGGATTCTCCGGGTCCCAGACCGAGGGCCAGTCCATCACTTCGTCGAGACTGGTGACGGAGAGGTCGTCCTTCAAAAACTGCTTCTGCTCGTCATAGCCAAAATAGCCGCCGGTCTCTTCCCAGGCGCTAGGTGGCACGGCCGAGCCGGGCTGGATGAAGACTTTCAAAGGCGAACCGGCCCGGCGCGCCTTCTGCCAGAACTCGGTGTTCTTGGGGCCGTTCACATTGGCAAACTCGTGGCTCGCCTCGCAGGTCCAGGTGTTGCCGCGCGGCAGCACCAGTTCGGCCTCGAACTCGGGCGTCAGGTGGGTCGATTCGATGTGCTTGTGGACTTCGCCGAAGCCCGGCACGGCGCTCAGCTCCGGGTGCTTCAGCCGCGTCTTGACCGTGCCGCGATAGCTGCCGATCGGCCCGACATAGGCTATGCGGCGGCCCGAGACGATGATCTCCTGGTTCTCCAGCCACTTGCGCGAGTGCACCGCCAACAGCCTGCCAACCTCGATGGCGGTATCGGCCGGGCGCTTGCCCAGGCTCACCAGCAGCAAATGCTGGCGGATCGTCACCTCGTCCTGCGGGTTGAGGATCAGGTCGTCGGGCAGGGTGGTCGTGGGCATCGGGGGCGCTCTTGATCGAAGTTTTGTAAACCGGTTTACCAGACCTAAGCCCAGCCCCATAAAAATGGCAAGCTATCCCCTGCCCATCCGGGCAGGTTTGCGTCATGATCAGCAACGGGCAACCCTAGGGCTTGGTGTCGCGCCTCGGCGACACCAGATAGGGTGACAACAACCCAAGGGGGTGACCATGGTCGCAATGCCGCTTTACACGACGAACCCGCGCCTCGCGCCTGGGCTCGGCCGGTGGCCGCTGACCTCGCTCTCGCATCGTTTGGCCATTTCTGTCGCTGATCCGGAACTGGGCAATGCCCTGCGCACTGCGCTGGTGCTGCGGCCCGAGTTCATCGCCGCCAACGACAACACCGCCGATGTGGTGGTGACCGACTCGCATGACTTTACCAACTGGAATGGCGCCCAGGTGCTGGTGGTCGGTTCCAGCGAGAAGTCGCGCAACGGGGAAACGGTGATCGACACGCTCGATCCTTCGTTCATCCTTTCGGCGGCTGCCGTGCTGGCGGCTGGCTACAAGCTGACGCCGGAACGGCCGCATGCCGATTCCATTCACCTCAGCTCGCGCGAACAGGAAGTGGCAACGCTGCTGGTCGATGGCGCCTCCAACAAGGTGATCGCCCGCGAGCTCGACATTTCCGTGCACACGGCGAAGTTCCACGTCACCGCCGTGCTCGACAAGCTCGGCGCCCGCAACCGCGCCGACGCCGTGGCGATTGCACTGCGTGAAGGGGTTGTGACGCTTTAGGGGGGCCTACTTTAGGGGCGAGCGCCCGCACTTCATTCTCCCATTTTGGGAGGAGGTGCCCGAAGGTCGGGCGAAGTGCCCTGTATCCGCAATAAATCGGGAACTCGCATGAGTGTAAGGGGTTCGATTGATCCTTGCTACAGCAGCTTGCCGCTCAGAGAGTGGCATCTATTCTGGCTGGATGCTGTCGTTTCCGACGAATACCTCGATGATAGGGTCTATGATGCCCATGTTGAACTGAGCACGGCCGCCGGCAGGATCGATTGCTTCCAGTCGAAGGTTCCGGTCTTCTCGGCCAGAACTGACTTAGTGGGGAGGGTCATTCCACGACGGTTTGGTGTCTTGGTTCCGCGGAAGCTAAACCTCGCGTCAATCGAGCATGTCGTACTATGCGAGCTGACGCTCACTGGTGAAGACCCGCGCACATTTCTCAGCTCCCGCTCCTAGCTCGGCAAACCGCGAGGATCTGAGGGGCCAATTTTTGGTGCGATCTTCGCTCTCTCCTACCGACCGTCACCCCCGGTCTAGCCCCGGGATGACGGTGGTAGGTGGGGAGCTGGGTGGCAACCTCCCACCATCTTGAATTCCCGGGTGTTGGCGGCTCCCGCATCCCGGCTTGCAACCCCCCGCACGTCGCGCCTAATGTGGCGGCCCGCGTGACAGGTGTTCCCTTGCAGTTTTCTCATGCTTTTCAGCCCGGCGGTCTCGATCGGGCCGCGCATCTGCGCGGAACAGAGCCGATCACGGCTGACCCGTCCGCCCGCGCTTTCGTCTTCTGGCGCGGCAAGCTTTTGGCCGATGCCGACAACCAGCCGCTGCTGGTGGCGCTGGATCACCCCGCCTTTGTCGATTGCCGCGAACCGGCGGTGTTTCTCGGCCTCGTGCCGGACGGACCGCGCTTTGCGGCGGAACTCTCGCTGTGGCATCCGCAGGAGGATGCCGCCACCATCGGGCAGTTCACCGACCAGACCCATCAGGTGCACCCGGGCTTTGCCGGCGGGCGGCTGGTGGAGATTCGCGGGCTGATGCCGAGCCTCAACCTGCTCGATGCCGAATGCATCGCCACCGGTCGGGCGCTGCTCGGCTGGCACGGCACGCATCGCTTCTGTGCCAATTGCGGGGCGCCGAGCCTGGTCGAAAAGTCCGGCTGGCAGCGGCAGTGTCCGCAATGCGCCACGCAGCATTTTCCGCGCACCGATCCGGTGGTGATCATGGCCATCACGCGTGGCGAAAAGCTGCTGCTCGGCCGCGGTCCCTCCTGGCCGGAGCGGATGTATTCGCTGCTCGCGGGCTTTGTCGAACCCGGTGAGACCATCGAATCCGCGGTGCGCCGCGAGACGATGGAAGAGTCGCGCATCGCCGTCGGCGAAGTGCGCTATATCGCCAGCCAGCCCTGGCCGTTCCCGATGTCGCTGATGTTCGGCTGCATGGGCGAAGCGCTCGACGAAGCCATCACCATCGATCCGGTCGAACTGGCCGATGCGCGCTGGGTCACCCGCACCGAGGTGCAGTCGATCCTCGCCGGCACGCATCCCGAGATCAACGCTCCCCGCCGTGGTGCTATCGCGGGTGCGCTGATCGAAGCCTGGGCGGAGCGGCGGATCTAGCGCCCCCATTGGGATGGCAGCAACGGTAGACCTCATCCTGAGCTTGTCGAAGCACGAGGTCGTGGCACTTTTTGGCTAGCGCACAGGCCTCGTGGTTCGACACGCTCACCATGAGGCCTGGAGAGTTCGCGCTGTCATCAAACTACTGCAAAGCATGAGGTACGGAGGTCTGCGTTTCAGACATTCCGAAAGCCCGTTTCATGCCCAAGACCTATCGCGAATTCATTGCCGACCCGGATCGTGCTTGCGCCATCATTGCGCATCGGGCGGCCTGGCATTCGGCGCCTGAGAACAGCTTGGCCGGTATCGCGGCGGCGATCGAGGCCGGCTATGACGTGGTGGAGATCGATATCCGGCGCAGCGCCGATGGGCAGTACTTCCTGCTGCACGACGACACTCTGCTGCGCATGGCCGGCGTCGATGCGGTGCCCGAGACGCTGACACTCGAGCAGCTGATGCGGATCGAGCTGCGCGACCGCGACGGTGGGCCGGACAATCCGATGACGGGCGAGACGGTCCCCAGCCTCGCGCAGGTGTTCGAGCTGACGCGCGGCCGCATCTTCATCGATCTCGACGTCAAGCATGTCGACATGCTGCCCGAGGTTACCGCCGCGGCGCGCGCCATGGGGGTGGCCGACGAGGTCGATCTCAAGGCCGACCTGCGGACCCGCGCCGACTTCGACTGGATTTCGAGCGCCATCCTGCCGCATGGCGTGCCATTCATGGCCAAGACGCGTCTCGAAGAGGCCGACGCCGAAACGCAGCTGACGCTGCTCGAAGAGCTCTGCCCGTTCATGTCGGAGCTGAGCTTCGAGCGGTTCGATCAGCTCGTCGCAGCGACCGTGCGGCTGCAGGACAAGGGCATCGCAGCCTGGGTCAATACGCTCGAGGTCGTGGTCAATCCCGGCTTCGGCGACAATGCGGCGCTGCTCGACCCCGAGGCCATCTGGGGCCGGCTGATCGATGCCGGCGTCTCGGCCATCCAGACGGACGAGCCGGAGGCGCTGAAGGCGTTCTTGGCCGGGCGTCGCCGCTGAAACTCAGTCGGCCCGGCCGCTGGTAAAATCGTACTCGCCGCGCTCGTGGATGATGTTGGCGCGCCCGACCAAGAGGTCGTCGACCGGGCCGATGCGCTTGATCGATTTTTCCGTGTAGGGCAGGGCGTGCAGCACATAGCGCATGGCGTTGAGGCGGGCGCGTTTCTTGTCGTCGGACTTGATCACCGTCCAGGGCGAATCCGCCGTGTCGGTGTGAAAGAACATGGCTTCCTTGGCCTTGGTGTAGTCGTCCCAGCGGCCGAGCGAGGCGAGGTCGACGGGCGAGAGCTTCCATTGCTTGAGCGGGTGGAAGCGGCGCTCCTTGAAGCGCCGGCTCTGCTCGGCCTTGCTGACCGAGAACCAGAATTTGATCAGGTGAATGCCCGAGCGCACCAGGTTGCGCTCGAAGTCCGGCGTCTGGTCGAGGAACTCGCGATATTCGTGGTCCGAGCAAAAGCCCATGACGCGCTCGACGCCGGCGCGGTTGTACCAGCTGCGGTCGAACAGCACGATCTCGCCAGTCGTGGGCAGGTGCTGCACATAGCGCTGGAAGTACCACTGACCGCGCTCGGTTTCGCTCGGCTTTTCCAGCGCCACGACGCGGGCGCCGCGCGGGTTGAGATGTTCCATGAAGCGCTTGATGGCGCCGCCCTTGCCGGCAGCATCGCGGCCCTCGAAGAGGATGATGACCCGCTGGCGGCTCTCCTTGACCCAGGATTGCAGTTTCAGCAATTCGGTCTGCAGCGCGAACTTTTCGCGCTCATAGTCGCGGCGCAGCATCTTGTATTTGTAGGGATAGCCGCCCTGCCGCCAGTCGTCGGAGAGTTCGTCGGTGGTCTTTTTCGGGCTCCCCGACGGCTTGGGGAGGCCGAGGGACTCGCTGAGGCGTACCGCATCGTCGGGGGCGGACCCCGCAATGATCGCCGTCACGCCCTCGCCGCCCTGTGGTTCGGTGGGAGAGGTGAGGCTCTCGACTGCCGCGAGCTCTGCTTCCTGCTTGGCGATGACCCGTTCTTCCACCAGTCCGGCTTCGAGCGTCGCTGGCAGGCCGGCGGCGCCATTGGCGAGCGGCTCGCCGGTCGACTTGCTATCCTCTTGCATTGCCATCCTCCTGCAGTGTCCTCTGCACCTGAGGCTGTCACAATGCCGTCATATGCGGACCGGCGAGTTGATGCAGATCAACGGGCGGGCGGGCTCAATACATCGAGTTCTTGTAGCTTTCCTCGAGGCCGGCGTCGCGGCGGCGCATTTCTTCGGGGTCGGGGGCGCCGGTGGTCTGGTCGAGGATCATCTTGATCAGCGACGGCATTTCGCTGCGATCGCGGTGCGCGGCGGGGTCCCAGAGCCTCGAACGCCGGAAGGCCTTGGCGCAATGCAGGAACACCTCGCGGACTTCGACGAGGATGGCGAGTTTGGGCTGCTTGCCGTTGACGGTCATCGGCGCGAGGATTTCCGGATCGGTGACGAGGCGCGCCGTGCCGTTGATACGCAGCGTTTCGTCGAAGCCCGGGATCATGAACAACAGCCCGACCATCGGGTTGGCGACAATGTTGCTCAGCGTATCGAGCCGGTTGTTGCCGGGGCGATCGGGGATGGCGAGCGTCTTTGCATCCAGCATCCGCACGAACCCGGCCGGTCGCCACGCGGGCTCACGTCGGCACGGCCATCGGCGCTCTGCGTGCCGATGCAGAGAAACGGTGATCTGGCGATGAAGGCTTGCGCATGCGGATCGAGCCGGTCGAGGCACTTGATTTTGGCCAGATCGTGCGTGGGCTCGAACAGGGCGCGGAGCCCGGCTTCGTCGGAAATCACGTGTTCAGGCGCGACAGCATAGCTTGGCATGATCAATTCCCCCTCGTTTGAGGTACGTACCTCATATTGGGCGATACGTCAACCGTCGGAGGCGGCTGGACTGGGGTAGGGGGCCGGGTTCTGGTCTGCTAGGCTGGCGCGGGAGGTGGCGATGACAGAGCTATTGGACAGCATCAGTTCCACGCTGGCGCAGCGCGCCGTGGACCTCTGCCGCGACACCCTCGGGCCGCGCCTTGCCGGGGTTTATCTGCATGGCTCGGCTGTGTCCCAAGGCCTGCGTCCAGCGAGCGATCTCGATCTGCTGATTGTTTCGACCGATCCGCTCGATGCGCCTGAGCGGAAGCGGTTTCTCGCCGGTCTGCTCGATCTATCTGGCCGCTATCCGCGCAAGCCGTCCGACCCGCGCTGCCTCGACGTGCTCGCGGTTAGCACCACCGAGCTTGAAGCACCGACCTACCCGGCCGCCTCACAGTTCATTTACGGAGAGTGGCTGCGCGAGGGGTTTGAGACCGGCGCGACGCTGGTGCCGTTCGTCGATCCGGTGGTGACGCTGCTTCTGGCGCAGGCGCGCGGCGAAGCCGTGGCGCTGTTCGGGCCGCCATTTGCCGGACTGGCGGGCGCCATCCCGGCTTTCGATGTCAGGCGGGCGCTCGCTGACACGTTGCCGGACCTCCTCGACAGTCTCGTCGGCGACGAGCGCAACGTGCTCCTCACCCTTGCCCGCATGTGGCGGACTGCCGTTGTCGGCGATTTTGTCGCCAAGGATGTTGCGGCAGAGTGGGCGGCGCCGCAGCTGGCGGAACCGGCGCGCGCGGTTCTCCTCGATGCGGCACGGGCCTATCGGGGGCAGATCGTCGACGATTGGTCAGGACGGCGGCAAGAGGCGCAGGTGACGGCGGATACCCTGCGCGACCTGGTCATCCAGGCTTTGCGTTAGCGCGAGGACCGCTGGCGCGCGCGATATCCCCCCTCCCGCCACAATCTCCCCCCTTTCGCCTGCCACCTCGTGACGCGGGCAAGCGGGGTGGGCAGGCGGCATGAGGTCGCCTAGAGTCTGCCCTGGTGATTTGGCGGGAGAGTTTATGACCAAGGACCGGCTCACCGAGCTGCGGGGCGCCATTCGGGCGGCCACGCTAGCCGACGAGAGCGCCAGCGTGGCGCGGCTCGTGGCGGATGCGGCGCTGGGCACCGACGAGCGCGCGGCCATTGGCGTGCGCGCCGCCGAGCTGGTGGAAAAGGTCCGGGCCGGTGCGTCGGGCAGCATGCTCGAAAGCTTTCTTGCCGAGTACGCGCTCTCGACCGACGAGGGCATAGCGCTGATGTGCCTCGCCGAAGCGCTGCTGCGGGTGCCCGATACCCGGACGATCGATGACCTGATCGAAGACAAGATTGCGCCCAGCCGCTGGGCCGAACATCTCGACCGCGCCAACTCGCCGCTGGTCAATGTCTCCACGCTCGCCCTGACGCTCACCGGCCAGGTGCTGCGCGATGGCGGCGCAGGCATTGCCGGCACGCTCAAGGGCTTTGTGCAGCGCATCGGCGAGCCGGTGATCCGCTCGGCGGTGCTGCAGGCGATGAAGATCCTCGGCGGCCAGTTCGTGCTCGGCCGCAGCATCGAGGAAGCCACCAGGACGGCGCGCAAGCGCGAGCGCGACGGCTATACCTATTCGTACGATATGCTGGGCGAAGCGGCCCGCACCGAGGCCGATGCGCGCCGCTATCGCGCCGCCTATGCCGAGGCCATCGCCGTGCTCGCCACGCGCGCCAGCGCCGGCAGCGTGCGCGACAATCCGGGCGTGTCGGTGAAGCTCTCGGCGCTGCATCCGCGCTACGAATTCGCCAAGCGGGCGCGCGTCATGGATGAGCTGGTGGAGCGCACGCTGGCACTGGCGCTGATGGCGCGCGGCGCCAATATGGGGTTCAATATCGATGCCGAAGAGGCCGACCGGCTCGACCTGTCGCTCGATGTGATCGCCGCCGTCCTTGCTGATCCGAGGCTTGCCGGCTGGGATGGGTTCGGCGTCGTGGTGCAGGCCTATGGGCCACGCGCCAGCTTCGTCATCGACTGGCTCGAGGCGCTCGCCGAGCAGCACGACCGACGGCTGATGGTGCGGCTGGTCAAGGGCGCCTATTGGGACGCCGAGATCAAGCGCGCCCAGGTGCTCGGGCTCGAAGGCTTTCCGGTGTTTTCGCGCAAGTCCGCGACCGATATCAGCTACATTGCCAACGCGAGGCGGCTGCTCGAGAAGCGGGCACGGCTCTATCCGCAGTTTGCCACCCACAATGCCCACTCGGCTGCCGCCGTGCTGACGCTGGCAGCGCAGCTGGGCGCCACGCCTGAGCAGTACGAGTTCCAGCGCCTGCATGGCATGGGCGAACGGCTGCACGATATCCTCACGACCGAGTTCGGCACCCGCACCCGCATCTATGCGCCGGTCGGGCGGCACGCGGATCTCCTCGCCTATCTCGTCCGTCGCCTGCTCGAAAACGGCGCCAATGGCAGCTTCGTCAACATGATCGCCGATCGAGACGTACCGGCGGCCGAAGTGGTGCGCGATCCCATCACGCTGGTGGAGACCGAGCGGGCGCGCGTGACGCCACCGCCGGCACTGTTCCTCCCGGCCCGGCAGAATTCGCGGGGCCTTGATCTTTCCGATCCGCTGATCGTCGAGCGACTGGATCGTCGGCGCGGCGGTTTTGCGGACCGTACCTGGACGGCAGGACCGCTGCTCGACGGGCCAGTCTCGGGCGTCGAAACCCACCCGGTCACCAACCCGGCCACCGGGCAGCCTGTGGGGCAGGTGACGCATGCCGACCTCGCCGATGTCGCGACTGCGATCGATGCGGCCGAGCGCCATTCCATTGACTGGTCGAGCCGGCCGGTGGAGGCACGCGCCGCGCTGCTGCGCAAGGTTGCCGACAGTTTTGAGAACCACGCCTCCGAGCTCTTTGCACTCCTGGCTCGGGAGGCGGGCAAGACCTTGCCCGACTGCGTCGGCGAAGTGCGCGAGGCGGTCGACTTCCTCCGTTATTACGCCGCCGAGGCCGAGCGGGGCGGACCCTGGACGCCACGCGGCGTCTTTGCCTGCATCTCGCCGTGGAACTTCCCGCTCGCCATTTTCACCGGCCAGATCGCAGCGGCACTTGCGACCGGCAACAGCGTCATCGCCAAGCCGGCCGAGGCCACGCCGCTGATCGCCATGCGGGCGGTCGAGTTGATGATCGAGGCCGGCATTCCGCGCGGTGTCATCCAGCTGCTGCCGGGCGCCGGCGCCGTCGTGGGCAATGCACTGGCGTCCGATCCCCGCATTGGCGGGGTGTGCTTTACCGGTTCACTGGCCACGGCAAAATCCATCGATCTGGCGATGGCCGAATACCTGGCGCCCGATGCGCCGCTGATCGCCGAGACCGGCGGGCTCAATGCCATGGTCGTCGATTCCACCGCGCTGCCCGAGCAGGCGGTGCGCGATATCGTCGCCTCGGCCTTCCAGTCGGCCGGACAACGCTGTTCGGCGCTGCGCATGCTTTATGTGCAGGAAGAGGCGGCCGAGCGGACGCTCGAAATGCTCTATGGCGCCATGGACGAGCTCAGCCTCGGCGATCCCTGGCACCTGAGCACCGATATCGTCCGGTTATCGATGCACGGGCCCGGTCTGGCATCACGTCTTATGTCGACGGCTTCCGTGACGAGGGCAGGGTGCTCAAGGAGCAGGCGGCGCCGGAGGGCGGGACGTTTGTCGGGCCTACGGTCCTCAGGGTCAGCGGCATTGCCGATCTGCCGCGCGAGATTTTTGGTCCTGTGCTGCATGTGGCGACCTTCAAGGCCGAGGCGCTGGATGGGGTGATCGCTGCCATCAATGCAGCTGGCTATGGCCTGACGTTCGGACTCCATACCCGGATCGATGCGCGGGTCGAGCAGGTGTCGGCGGCGGTGCGCGCCGGCAATATCTACGTCAACCGCAACCAGATCGGTGCCGTGGTCGGCTCGCAGCCATTTGGCGGCGAGGGCCTGTCGGGTACCGGACCCAAGGCGGGTGGGCCGCACTATCTGGCGCGCTTTTCACGGCCGGCCGATGCGGCGCCGGTGTCGCAGGCCATTAACGGGCTGTCCGGCCTCTCGATCGGCTTTGCCATCTCGGCGGCCGAGCAGGTGCGAGCTGCCTTCAAGCCGGTGCCGCAATCGGTCACCGAGCTGCCGGGGTCGACGGGCGAGTCCAACCGGCTGATGGTGTTGCCACGCGGCGTCGTCCTTTGCCTCGGGCCCGACGAGGCGTCGGCGCGACGGCAGGCGCAGCTGGCGCTGGCGGCCGGCAATGGCGTGCTGGTTATTGCGCCGGGCGCTGTCCGTATCGCCAACGATCTGGGCGCCGATGGCGCCGTGATCGGCGGCGTCGACAAGCGGCTGCGCCGGCGGCCATCGAGGCCGGTTTGGCGGTCGATGCGCTCATGCATTTCGGCGATGCCAGTGCGATCAGGCCTTGGCGACAGGCGCTGGCGCGGCGCGAGGGCGCCATCATTCCGTTGATCGGCACGCAAGTTGATGTGCATCGACTCGGTATTGAGCGTCATGTCTGCATCGACACCACAGCATCGGGTGGCAATGCCGAGCTGCTTGCCGGAACCGCGGACTAGAGGAGACAGCATGCGCAAAGCACTGGTGGGATCGCTTCTGGTCATGCGTGGGTTTTTTGCATCGGCTGTCGCCGTGCTGGCCGAGGACCTGGCCGACATCCGCAGCCGCGGCGAAGTGCGGGTGGGGGTGTGCCTTGATTCCGAGCCGGTGGGGTTCCGCGATCTCGATGGACGCCCCAAGGGCTATGACATCGATGTGGTCACCCAGCTGGCCGAGCAGATGCAGGTCCGCCTCGAGCTGGTCGAGGTGAGCGTGCCGACGCGCTTTGAGGCGCTGCGGTCAGGCCGCGTCGATGTGCTTGCCTGCAACGTTTCGGCCACGACCGACCGGGCACTGGAGTTCGATTTCTCCTTTCCCTACCTGCGCACCGGTATCAAGATGCTGGTGCTGCGCGGGAGTGGCATTGCCAACGTCGATGACCTCGACCGCACGCACAAGGTAGCAGTGGGGCGCGGCACGACGGCGGACGCACTGCTGCGGCGGCGGGCACCACAGGCGCGGCAGATTTTCGTCAGCAGCGGCGGCGAGGCGGCACTTCTGCTGCGGCAGGGGCAGATCGACGCCTATGTGCAGGACAGCCTGATCGTCGACTTCATCGCCCGCGGCCTGCCTGATCGTGTCGAGGCGCTGCCCGAGACGTATTCGTTCGATGCGATCTGTTTCGGCATCCGCAAGGGCAATCCCGAGCTGCTGCGCTGGCTCGACCTGTTTGCATCGCTCTACGTGTCGTCTGGCGCCTACCAGAAGACCTATGCCAACTGGTGGGGCGAGACGCCGCCGGAACTGACCCCGGTCTGGTAGACTAGAAGGTCACCGCCGCCAGGATCAGAAAACCGCCGACAAGGCCGGTATTGATCAGCGTGGCGCCGATATGCGGTCCCTGTTCCGCCTTGGGGAAAGTCCAGTAAGGGTGGACGATCAGGGTCGCGGCGATGAGGAACACCGCCTGTCCCAGCGCCGCCCACGGGGTCAGCACGCCGATCATCATCAGCAGGCCGCACAGCGTCTGCACGGCAAAGCCGGCGAGCGTCACCGGGCGCGCATTGGGCACCTTGCGGCTTTCCATCAGCGTGATCAACCGCTCGCGGTTGACGAAGTTGCGCAGCCCCGCGACGAAGAAGGCGCCGCCCAACAGGATGCGGCCCACAAGAAAGATCAGGTCGGTCGGCACGGGTGTCTCCGGTTGAGCGCGGCGTCTCAGGTGGCCTTGCCGTCAGCTCCGAACACATGCGTGCGGGCCGGGTCGACATGGGCGATCACATTGGTGCCGAGCGCGATCTGCTGCTGGCCTTCCATGGCGATGGTCAGCGGCTGACCGTCGGTGGTGGTGGCATAGAGCATGGTCGAGCCGCCGAGGTGTTCGACCAGGTCGATGCGGACGTCGGCCAGCTTGATGCCGCTGCCTTCGCGCAGGGTGATGTGTTCGGGCCGCACGCCAAACGTCACCGGGCTGCCTTCGGCGCCAGCAGGGCGCTGCAGATCGATTGCCGAGCCGCCCAGCTGCACCTTGCCACCGGCCACCTTGCCGTCGAGGAAGTTCATCTTGGGCGAGCCGATAAAGCCGGCGACGAAGCGGTTGACCGGCTTGTTGTAGAGCTCGAGCGGCGCGCGACCTGCTCGACAATACCGCCCTGCAGCACGACGATCTTGTCGGCCATGGTCATGGCCTCGACCTGGTCGTGGGTCACATAGATCATGGTGTTGCCCAGATCGTTGTGGAGCTTTGCGATCTCCACCCGCATCTGCACGCGCAGCTCGGCATCGAGATTGGACAGCGGTTCGTCGAACAGGAAGATGCGCGGCTCGCGCACAATGGCCCGGCCGATGGCGACGCGCTGGCGCTGGCCGCCCGAGAGC
>JACDQI010000079.1 GCA_015657675.1 Devosia sp. | reverse complement strand
CCCTCCCCCTTGTGGGGAGGGGGGACCCGCGCAGCGGGTGGGTGGGGGTAGCAGCACGAACCGAGCATGACCTTCCTCTCCCTCCAGAACGTCGCCAAGGCCTATGCCGGTGTGCCGGCCCTGCGCCGCGTCAACCTCACCATCGAGCGCGGCGAAATCCATGCGCTGATGGGCGAGAACGGCGCCGGCAAGTCGACGCTCATCAAGATCCTCGCTGGCGTCGTCGCCCCCGACACCGCCAGCATCACGATCGACGGCCAGCCGGTGAGCATCGAGAGCCCCAAGGCGGCGCACCGCTTCGGCTTCCGCTTCATTCATCAGGAACTCAACTTCGTCCCGGCGCTCTCTGTCGCCGAGAACATCTTCATCGGCCGCCGCTATCCCGTGCGCGCCGGCGTCTTCGTCGACTGGCGGCAGCTGCACGCCACCGCCCATGACGCCCTGCAGCGCCTCGGCATCACCCATATCGACACCCGCCAGAAGATGGCCCGCCTCTCCATCGGCGACCAGATGCTGGTCCGCATATCGAGTGCATCTTCCGTCGGCGAGGCCGGCGGGCCGGCCGCCTCTACGTCATGGACGAACCCACCGCCGCCCTCACCCGCGAGGAGTCTGAACGGCTCTTCCGCGTGCTGCGCGAGATCCGCGCCGGCGGCGGTTCGGTGCTCTATGTCAGCCATCGCCTCGACGAGGTCATGGCGCTTTGCGACAAGGCCACCGTGCTGCGCGACGGCGAAACGATCGATACCGGCAAGGTGGCCGAAATCACCCATGACGACCTCGTCGCCCTGATGATCGGCCGCAAGGTCGAGGAGGCCTACCCCGCCCCTGCCGTCAGCCCCTCGCCCAATCTCGCGCTTGAGGCGAAAGATCTCGTCGCCGGTCGCCTCGCGCCGACAAACTTCAACCTGCGCCAGGGCGAGATCCTCGGCATTGCCGGCCTCTCCGGCTCCGGCCAGCGCGACCTGCTCCGCGTCCTCTTCGGCGATCTGCCGGTGGCGGCCGGCACCCTTGCGCTCAACGGCAAACCCTACCGCCCCTCCAGCCCCGCCGCGGCATGGAAGGCCGGCCTCGCCTACGTGCCGCGTGAGCGTCGCTCCGAAGGCCTGATGCTCACCCGCCCGATCTTTGAGAACATCACCCTCGCCCATCTTGGCCGTCAGAGCCTGGGCGGCATTGCGCTGACCCCTCGCGCGGAAAAGCTCTTCGCCATGGGCCTCGGGACCGATGTGCGCCTGCGCGCCACCGGCCCGCGCCAGCTCGCCATGGAACTGAGCGGCGGCAACCAGCAAAAAGTGGTCTTCGCCCGGGCGCTGGGCGGCAAGCCCCGCGTCCTCCTCCTCGACGAGCCGACGCGCGGGGTGGACGTTGGCGCCAAATTCGATATCTACAGCATCATCCGCGACATGACCGCCAAGGGGATGGCAGTGATATTGGTGAGTTCCGACCTGCCCGAACTGATCGGCATGTGCGACCGCATCGCCGTGATGCGCGATGGCGCCATCACCGATATCGTTGCTGCCGCGGGTCTGGGTGAGGACGACCTTCTCAACCGCTGCTACGGCCGCCTGCCCCCGGCCGCCGCATGACCCTGGGCACGATTTTCCGCCGCTACGGCACGCTCATCGGCTTTGCGCTGATCCTCCTCATCTTCTGGGTCAACCTGCCCGAAACCTTTATGACGGCGCGCAACTGGCTCAACATCACCCAGCAGCTCTCCATGCTGATGGTCGTCGCCTCTGGCATGACCATCGTCATGGTGATGGGCGATTTCGACCTCTCCGTCGGCTCCGCCGCCAGCCTTGCAGGCATCGTTGCCGGCCTCCTCTTCACCCTCGGCTATCCGGTCTGGATGGTGGTCGGCGCCGCGCTGCTCGTCGGCCTCCTCGGTGGCGCCTTCAACGGCGTGCTGGTGAGCTTTGTCGGCATCCTGCCCTTCGTCGCCACACTCGCGACGCTGACCATGTTCTCCGGCGCCGCCTTTGTCCTTTCGGGCGGCAAGACCATTTCCGGCAAGGCCATCCCCGAGGACTTTTCCAACTTCGCCCGCGGCGGCATCCCGCTAGGCGATATCGGCGGCGTCGCCGTCATACTGCCCAACCTCACCATTGTCGCCCTGCTCGCCGTCTTCGGCGTCTGGGTGCTGCTCGAACAAACCACCTTCGGCCGCCGGCTCTACGCGATCGGCGGCAACATCGAAGCCGCCTATCTGAGCGGTGTCGCCGTGCGGCGATTGAAACTCATCGCCTTCTCGCTCACTGGCCTCAGCGCTGCCGGGGCCGGCCTGATGTATGCCAGCCGCGTCGCCTCGGCCAACCCGACCCAGGGCTCTGGCCTGATGCTCAACGCCATCGCGGCGGTGTTTCTCGGCATGACCATGAGCGAACAGGGGGCGCCGCGTATCCTCGCCACCGTCGTCGGCGTGCTGATCCTCGGCGTCCTCGACAACGGCCTCACCCAGCTTAGCGTCGATAGTTACATCCGCCAGATCCTCGTCGGCGGCATCATCGTCCTCGCCGTCGCCGCCAGCTCCATCACCAAGCGCTCGCGCCGCTAAGCCGCTACCGACTGCGGCATCCGCTCCGCCTCGCTCCAAAGCCGCAGCTCATCGATCGCGCAGGCGATGTGATAGAACGAACTGGCCGGCGCCGGCTCGACGACGAAGCTGCCATCGGCATGCATCTTGTCGCGCCAGAGGCCCGGCACCGGCACCTCGAAGAACCGCTGCATCGCGCCGCACGCCGCCTGCGCTGCGCTGAGATAATAGGCCCGCTTGATGCCATGGCTCACCTCGGCCAACCGCAGCGCCGACTTCAGCCACTCGGTCTGCGGCCACAGCCGCGCCGTCGCATCATGGGTCGAAAAGTCGTCGAGCAGGGCCATCACCGCCACCTTGCGGTCCGGACAGATGCCGTAGCGCAACCCGATCTCGAACAGCCGCTCGGCCTTCACCAGCGCATCCGCGCTACCCCGGCTCTGTCCCCAGCGGGTCAGCAGCCACGCCCATTCGAACTGATGCCCCGGCTCAACAATGCGCCCCTCCATCCCAGGATATGTCGCCCAGTCGCCAGCAAAGAACTCGCGCAGCGCGCCCGAACGTGCATCGATGAACCGGCTCATTGCCAGCTGCGCGATCTCGTCGCCAGCGCCGTCCACGGTGCCGGATCCTCAGCGATCTCTTCCCAGGCCAGTGCCGCCTCGAACAGGTGCATATGCGGGTTCGATTTGAGCGGCAGGCTCCGCGCATCATCATTGTGAAACCCGGATTCCGGATGCCCGAACCCCAACCGCAGCGTCGCCAACAAGTCGCGACTGCGCGTCTCGAGTTCGGCCTGCATCTCCGGCATCGCCTCTGCCGCCTGCGAAAAGCCGAACAGCGCGAAAGCCTGGTTATAGAGATCAAAGCTGGCGTCCAGCATCGCACCCGATGGGCTCACGAGGCTGCCGAAATAGCCCGGCTCCACCCAGTACTTCTCGGTGAAATAGCGCAGGCCATGCAGCATGGCTTCCTGCCACGGTCCGTCCCAACCGAGCCGGCCGGCCAGGGCGTAGCAATAAACCTGCCGCGGCTGCACCCGGCCGCGTCGCGCGGCGACCGTCGCGGTGCCATCGAGCGCAATCGTTTCGACGAATCCGCCATTGATCTGGTCGGCTCCTGCCTGCCACCAGAGCGGCAGGGCATCATTGTGCAGCCAGCCGACAAACTCGGTCGCGTAATCATGCAGCATGGGACTTCCTCACTTTGACTTGTGACGCTTTGAAACTCAGGCGGCCGGCTTGAACCCGGCGAGATAGGCCTTGGCCGGCGCCGACCCTTGGTCGGCCGCCGCTTCGAGGTAGTGGCGCGCAAGCTTGACCTTCTCCGGGTCGGCCTGCTGTTGCGCAAAATGCAGACCCAGCCGCAGCTGCGCCTCCGCATGGCCGGCATCGGCCGCCGCCTGCAGGTAACTGAGGCTCTGTTCCGGATCGGCGGCGATCGCGCCACCAAAGGCGTAAAGATCGACCAGGGCCCACATTGCCGGCACGCTTCCGCCATCGGCGGATTGCGTCAGCGCTGCAAGCAGCGAGGCCGCCCGCGGCGAGTCCGCCGCCATCCCCGCCAACCGCGCCGCAGCGTCGGTCACAGCCGGCTCCAGTCCCCCCTCAACCGCCTTGAGCAGATAGGCATAGCCGCTCTCTTCGAGTGCGGGATCCGCCTGTGCAAGTTGGTCCTGCGCGAGGGTGAGCGCCGCGCCGGCATTGCCGGCATCGGCCGACTGGGTGAGTTCTGCAATGATCGTGGCCCGATCCTCGGCCGTCGCGGCCGTGCGCAGCCGGGTAGAATAGCCGCCACCGCCCTGCGGATCAAAGCCGGCCGCTATCGCTGCCTCCAGCAACTTTGCCCGCACCGCGTCCGAACCAATGGCCTTCCGGTAAAGCCCAGACGCCTGTTTGCCGGCCGCCTCTGCATCGATGCCTGCCGCATAGTCGAGCCAGGCCAGCGCCAGCTCGCCATTGGGCTTGGTCCCCTCTCCCAGGAGGTTCACCCGCGCCTGTCGCAGCGCCCTGTCGAGCTTGGAAATCTTGTCGATGGAGGCGTAGAGCTTGGCCGCTGCGGCCACCTTGCCATTGCGCTCGGCGGCTTCGGCCAACTTCACTGTCGCCTCGCTCGACCCACGCGACGCCGCGAGCCGCAGCCAGTCCGACGACGAGCCGACCCCCTTGACCTTGCCCGAACCCGCGAGTTTGGCCATCAGCAGCGGCCCACCCGTCCCGCCCGATTTGGCGCGCGGCACATAGACCAGTTCGATGAGTTCGGACAGATAGTTCGGCTTGTAGCTGCCGGCCGCATGCGCCTGCATGATCACCGTCGCCGATGGCCCATCGCCCTGCAGCGCCGCCGCCTCATAGGCCCGCATCGCCTCGTTATCACGCCCCACCTTGCCGAGGATTTCGGCGAGGTACCGATAGGCCTTCGCCCGTTTGCGCGCCGTCGGCGGCGACTCCGCCAGGTAGAGCAGGTGCTGGAACTCGTCGCGCTTGCCGTCGGCGCGCGGATTGAACACCACTCGCTGCTTGCGCGGATACTTGATGACCTCCGGCGCCTCGTCCACGACACTGAATTCTTGGCCCAGCGACAGAGTTGGCGCTGGCACTAACGTCAGGCTCAGCAACAGGGCTGTCGCAATGGGTGTGAGCAGCGATTTCATCATCTGGCTCCTTGGGTGATCCCTCAGCCGGCCTTGGCCGCGACCATCACGGTCAGCCGCCCGCCGAGATTGGATGAGAACAGCGGCCTGTTGACCTTGATGCCGTAGTCGGTCTCGCTGCCGCCGAAGCGTTTGAAGTAGGGCTCCACCCAGGCGAGCCGATCGCCACGGATAGCGCCGTCGTCGGTGGGAAGTTTCAGTTGCTTGCTGCCGGTCAGGGCTTCGATCTCGCTGGGGTCGGCCACAGCGGTCAGCGAGAACTTGACCAGCCGGTGCATCGCCCCGTCACAGAAGCCATAGGCATCTACGCCATTGGCCTCTGCCAGTTCGGCGATCATCACCAGAGGTGCGATGGCATGCAGGTGATAGTCACGCGCCTTCTTCTCACGCGCCAGCTCCAGCGGCAGCGCGCCATGCGCGTCGATCTGGCAGACGCCAATCTTGTAGCTCGCAACGCCCCAGTCGAGCAGCGCTCGGTCGCCCGCCACCACACCCGACACCGCCACCGCAAAGCCGCCCCAGTAGCGGTGGTTGGAGCGGTTTGAGCCGCGATCGCCCGACTGGTCGTAGACCCGCTGGAAGTCCACCGCCCGGGCCGCAAACCAGCCTTCGATGGCGGAGGTATCGAGGCCCTCGGCTTCCACATAGGGCCGCACCGCGAGGTAGGCCATGCCCATGCCCGCCACGATCCGCGTCGAACTCAGTGCCGATTGCCGTGTGTCGAGCTGGCTCAGCGCGTCACCGCGTGCCCAGGCATCAATGAACGCGTAGACGCAGGCCGCCTTGCCCGCCTTCTTGCCGTTCGACGCGACATAGTCGCTCGCCGCCTTGGTGACATAGGTGAGGAAGTCGCGTGGGCCCGCCATCTCTTCGGTATAGGCGTCGAATTGCTCGTCATCGATCGTCGAGCGGCTCTCGTCGGACTGGTCGTAGATGCTGGTGACGGCAAGACCCACCACCGGATCGGGGACTGCATCGCCGCACGTTGCCGCTGCGGCCTTCGGGGCCACCGCCGAGAACGGCGAGGCAAGGCCTGAAGCCAGCACCGGGCCGCTGCCGAGCAGCGCCGCCAATGCCGAAACGGCAACGAGCTGAGTGAAATGCGTCATGCAGATCTCCTTGAGAGTACTCAATTGACCACCACGGCACGTGCGCGCCATTCGGCAGCCTTTTGCGGATCGGGCGCGGTACCAAATCCAACGGCATAGGCAGCAGCCAGCTCTCGGGCCGCGCGCGGTCGCCGACACCGGCGGCCTTCTCGAGCCAGGCGAACGCCTGCTCCGGCGCCACGGCGACACCGATCCCAGACGCATAGGTGCGGTAAAGCCGCATCATCGCGTCGGCATCGCCGGCTGCCGCTGCCCCTTCCAGCCATTCGAGCCGGCGGGCCGCGTCGGGTGCACCCAGCGCCCCATCCTCGTCGAGCCGAGCGAGGCGCAGCAGCGTGCGGCCATTGTCGTCCAGTTGCGCCCGGCTCTTTGCCACCAGCGCGGTGATCTCATTGGCCGGCGCTTCGATCTTGCCGTCGGCGATGGCTTGCAGAAGCTTGGCTCCCGCATCGCCATCGCCCTCGGCTGCCAGGCCCGCCAGCAACTGATGCGCCAGGTCCGGATCGGCATCCGGCCAGATCCCTTCGAGATGCCCACTGGCAAGCGCCTTCGCCGCCTCCGTGCTGCCCAGCTGCATGGCCCGCCCGAGCAGAGGCTCCGCGGCGCCGACCTGATCGGGTCCGGCGACGCCCTTCTTATAGGCAGAGGCAATCCGGATCAGGTCGCTGACCTTGTCGCCAGCCGCCTCGGTAGCAAGCGCCAGCCATTGCGCCGCCTCGGCGGCCGCTGCCGGATCGATGCTCGCGCTATAGGTGCGCGCCATCTCGACCATCGCGTCCGAGCTGCACACCATGCCGCTCTGTGCGATCGCCTTGAGTTCCGTCATCGCTGTCGGCGCCGTCGTATCGACCAGTCGCATCGACGCCTTCACATCGCCGGCCTCGGCCGCCTTCTGCAACCAGCCGCGCGCCACGCCGATATCGACACTCGGGTCGGCAAGCATGCCATTGCCCAGTTCCCGCATGCCCTTGGCGACGCCGAGTTCCGCCGCCCGCTGAAAGAGCGGCAACAACTCGATCGGTGTCGCCCCGCGATGCTTCTTGAGAAGTTCTGCTTTGAGCAGCACCGCGTCGGCATTGTTCTCGCCGATCATCCCGTCGAGCGTTGTCAGCGCCACGTCGAGGCGACTGACGGCATCGGGCAGATCCATATCGGCATCGATCAGAGCCAGCTGAAACACGCGCGTGAATACCGGGTCACCTGCCTTCCCTGCCGCAAAGTTCTCGAGCGCCGCCTGCAGTTGCGGATTGCTGAGCCCGTTATCGCCGGCCCGCAAGTGCGCCAGTGCAAAGCCCATCGCCCGCGGATCGCCTTCCATCGCCACCCGCTGCAGCAGCGCCCAACCGCGTGTGCGCTGCTCGGGCAGGCGGCTACCGACCAGCCGCACGCCTTCATTGAAGATGACGTTGTTGTTGCCCAGGCCTATGGCGCGCTCAGTCCACACCGCCGCGCCAGCAGGGTCGTGCAGCGGTCCCGCGCAGCTGTAGAGCTCGGCCAGATACCGTGCTGCTTCGGATCGCCCGAGTGCATCGGCCAGCCGCATGAAGGTCTCGACTTCGCCATAGCGCGAAGGATCGGTCTGCGCTTCCTGGAGCAGTATTTCACCGACCTTGATGGCCGCGAGGCCTGAACCCGCATAGGCCGCTTCGGTCAACAACGTCCTGGCCTCATCGCGCTCCGCCGGCGACAACGAACTGCTGAGTAGCAGGCTGCCGAATTCACTGGAGAGCTCGGCATCGAAACTGCCGATGGCCAGAGCCTTGCGATAATACTCCTTCGACTTGGCAAGGTCGGGAGTTCCGCCGAATTCGCCGCGATAGAGCCGCGCCAGCCACACAATGCCATCGCGTATGCCGCCATCCGCCGCCAGCGACAGGTAATGGATCGCCTGCTCGAGGTCCCGCTGCCGCACAAGGCCAGTGGCAAAGTCCGTACCCACCTTGAGCGCCGACGCGACGCGCCCTTGGTCGGCCGCCGCTTGGTAGTAGTTGAGCGCCAGCTGGAAATCGTTGACCTCCACACGCGCACTCGAGATCAGGTTGCCCAAGCGCTCCGCCGTCTTGGGGTCGCCGGTTTCGGCCGCCTGCTCGAACCAAGCGATCGCGGTCGGTACGTCGGCCGTCACGAGGTCGCCGTGGAGATAGAGCAGACCTACCGTGCTCAGCGCACTGCAATTGCCGGCCACGACATCGCCCACCATGGCGAGCAGCGCAGCCTCGATGGCAAAGCTCTTCTGCTCGGGCGGCATGTTGGGATCAGCATTGAGAATGCGCGCATACATCAGCTTGCCGTTGGCATCGCCCGCCGCCGCCGCAATCTGCGCAAAGCTCCGCGCCTTGGCCGCATCACGCAGCCCGCGTGGACCGCTCGGCCCATAAACCCGCGCTAGGTCGAGCGCCACGGCAGTCTCACCCTGGGCAAAGGCCCGCTGCAGCCGTGCTTCGCCGGCCGTATTGTCTTCCGCGCTACGATCCCCCGAAACGAGAATCCGACCCACCAATCGGTCGAGCCGCCGCGGATCCGCCTTGCCCTCCAGCGCACCGAGCATGCGCAGGGCTGTGTCGGGCGACTTGCTGACCCGATCCGAACCGCGTGCATACTCGGCCGCCAGGGCCATCACCTGGTCGGGCGGCAGCGCAACATCGCCGCCCTGCCAGGTGGTCCAGTCACGATCGAGCGGCGGCAACGGCGCCGCCGCTGCCGTGCAATGGGTCGCATAGTCGAGGTCGGGCGGCAGGATCACCGCCGCTGCGGCCGCCTGCACAGGTGCCGCCACCGTGAAGGCGAGCGCTGCTACCAGCACCACCGACTTGCGCTTGTCCATCTTGCCGCCCATTGCGTTACGCTCCTGCCTAGTCCGTCTGAACCGAATTGACGCTCTGGATCGCCATCACGCCGTCAGCGGTCGGCATCGCTACCACCGAGACGCCCTGCTGGCGCACCATTGAGGTAGCCGGCAACTCGACCGCCGCCGCACCGCCATCGACGACGATGAAGGCGACTTCGAACGGATTGACCTCGCGGAACTTGGTTTCGCCCGGCGCCACATCCTTGAAGATCGGCGCCTGCTTGCCGTTCACCTTGGCGTCGAGCTGCAGCGGTTTGCTGGTGGCGTTGTAGAAGTAGAGGCCCGCCCGTGCCGGGTTAGCGAGCGGCGCATCCTCAACCAGTTTGGGCGCCGAGCCATCGGCGGGCACGATGATGGTGTAGTATTTCTGCGCCTCCAGGCTGAGCGGCATCGAGGTCGACGCCAGCGTTGCGTCATAGCTGCCATTGGTCACGAACTCGTAGGGCGAGAGCGCACCGGCCCCGACGTCGAACGCCGCATCGGCAACGCTCAGTTCGAGCGACCCGCCGGCCCCCGCATTGAGCACCCGCAGATAGGCCGCATCAGGCGGCGGCGGCGCATCATAGAGCCCGCCTTCCCCAGCCAGCACCTGGGCGCTCAGCAGACCGCCCCCTATCAGACACGTCGCCACAACCCGTTTGATCAAATGCGTCATTTCTTCACCTCTTGTCCGGTCGTCAAAACTACGGCGCCGCCGGTTCCACCGTTCTGCGCGCCCTTGGGCATGGCCGTGGGATAACGGCAGAGCGCCACGCGCCCTGCATTGGCCCCCGGCTGCATGGCGCGGAAGGAAATCGAACCCAGCTCGGCCCGCAGGCCTGGCGAGAGTTCGGCATAGACATGGTCGATGGCGCCAACGCGCGCCTCGCGCACCACCGGCAGCAGGTCGCGCTGGCCGTCGCGATAGTCGAACGAGAAGGTGAAGCCGCGCGCCGCCGGATCGCTGAGTTGCAGCGCCACGTAGTAGTCGTCCCCCGACACCGCGACATCGGGTGGCACCGGCAGCGTGAACTGCCCTGTTTCGCCCAGCGTGTAGTCGACCCCGAACACCTCGTTCTCGGTCCCCACGCAGGAGCCGGCAATCGCCGGCACCACGGTGCGCTCGAGCAGCGTTGCGGCCGCCTCGAGACGATCCACATAGGGGATTTCCCAGAGCAGCACGCGGGTGCCCGAAGCTGCCTGTCCGCTATGGGCCCACTTGAACAGCGACTGATCGATATTGCCGCCCGCGATCGCGAACGACGCCACGTCCGACTGCAGCGCCTCGCGCAGGAAGCCGGTAGAAATTGTAAGGCTTGGTTTCGTTCGGTGAAGCTGGTGCCGATTCACGCTGACCGGCGGCGCACCCGACTCATCACCGAGAAACGCATCCACCGACTGGTCGGCCTCGACGGTCTCGTAGATAGGCAACGTCTCGGCCGGGATCACCGTCGAACAGAGCTGGTTGAGAAACAGCCGCGAATTGGTTGTGTGGATCGCCGGTTCGCCCGGCACCAGCCGAGTGACAAAGCTCTTGCTGCCCGGGAACTCGTCAGGCAGCGCGGCCTCGAACGTGGTCGCCGAGGCCAGCGCCGCAGCCCGCGCCAGTTCTGGCCGCCAGTGCAGATCCTGGCCGAAGAAATAGGCGACATCGGCCGCGCCCATTTTGTCGATCTGACCGAGCACATCCACCACCGGAAGACCCAGGTCGCGGAACGAGTCCAGCCGCGCCTCGAACTGCGCCCGCGCGTAGGCTGGATCAAAGATCAGCGTATTGGTTGCCGCCGCCACTGCCGCATGGGCCGGCGCCAGCATCGACTTGGAGGGCAGCGGCATCAGCACCAATTGCACGCCATGCGTCTTCAGCACGGCATCGAGCCGCAGCAGAAACATCGCCCCGCGCTCGGACAGCGGAAATTCGTGGTTGATCTCGTTGCTGCGGAAGAACCAGCCTTCGTCGCCCTGGTACACCGCCGTGCCGAAGCCGCTGAGCTCGGCGCGCGTTCCAATGTCGTCGCAGGGATAGGTCAGCTCAACCGCCAGTGCCGGCATGGCAGTCGCCAAGCTCAGCGGCAGCAGCATGGACAGCAGCGTCTTGCGCAAGGTCATGGCCTCACTCCTTGTCGCCGATAATGGGGAGGTCGAACGCCGTGGTGGTCTGGCTGAACTTGCGGGCCGTGTTGTAGCCGGCGCTGAACGCATCATCGAGCAGGCTCACCGCGTCGTCATAGCTGGCGCCACCCTTGGCGCCGTCTTCGGCCGAGAGCAGATGCACCGCAAGCCGCAGCCGCGCCGGGTTCACCCCAGCCGCCACAGAGCGATCGAGCCATAGGCTCGCCAGGCTCTGGCTCACCGGATCGGGCTTGGAATGGTAGTGGAAATAAAGCTGGTACATGGCGTCGAAATTGCCCAGCGAAGCAGCTCTTTCGAGCCACTCGACACCACGCTTTTCGTCCTGCCCGATACCCCAGCCGGCGAGATACAGCCGCCCCACTTCCAGCATCCCGGCGCTCGACCCCTGCGAGGCCGCCTCGATGAACATCGAGTAGGCCTTCACCCGGTCAACATCCGGTCCGGTGGCCGACGAGTTGAGCCGTCCCAGTTCCACCCGGGCCACGCCATGGCCGAGCGCCGCCGCACTGTCGAGCAGTGCGATGCCGATCTCCGAGCTGCGTGTCCGGCCCATGCCGTAGAAATACTGCAGTCCAAGCTCGGCCAGCGCATCGCTGTTGCCGGCCGCCGCCGCCGCCTCGATCAGCCCATTGCCCCTGGCAACATCGCGCGCCGCGCCCCAGCCATTGTAATAGGCCTGTGCCACCAGCACGCCGACATAGTTGTCTGTAGGAAGCACCTCCAGTGCACGCTCGGCTACGGGCAGCACCTGCCGCGCCAGTTCGGGATCGCCATTGGGCGACAGATAGGTCGCCGCCAGTTCGATGATCGGCGCCACTTCGCCTGCCTTGGCCAGCGTAAGCGTCCAGTCGGCAACCGTATCGAGCACGGCCGGATCCGTCTTCAGCCGGTCGAGATAGGACGAAACCAGGAGCCCGATGGCGTCAGTGTTGTCGGTCTCGGCCATCGCCAGCAGCCGGCGTTCGGCTTCCGCCTTGGCTTGTGGCATATTGAGCCCGAGCAGCAGCTGGGCCAGATCCACCGCGAGACGATCGTCGGCCGCAGCAGAGAGTCCCGTTTGCGCCAGTTCGAACGCCTTGGCAGGATTGGCTGTAGCCTCCATCTTGGCCAGCGCATGAAGCGCCGCCGGGTCCTTGGCAAACATCTGGTCGCCCAGCACCTTGCGCGCATCATCGGGGCGCCCGGCGAGAATATAGAACTCGCCCAGCTGCCGCCCGGTCTTGTAGTCCTTGCGCATCGCCCAGGCCTTGGTGAAGGCTTCGATGGCGCGGTCGAGGCGGCTCGCATCCTGATCATTCCGCAGCCGGTCGATCATCGCCCGTACGGCCGGCGCAAAGCCCTTGGTGGCGAGCGAGAGCAGCATGTCCTCACCCGCCGCCACGTCCGGTGCCACCGTCGCGGTGCCAGCGATCAACAGCAGTCCGTAGCGATACTGGCCCCAGTCGCTCCCGGATGCCGCCAGTTCGCTGATGAGCGTATCGAACCGCGCTTCTTCGAACGGCGTCTGCTTGATCTGCAGCAGCGCCTTGGCGACGCGCTCGCGCGCCACCAATGTCGGCTCTTTGGCCAGCGCCTGCTCATAATAGCCCAGCGCCTGCCGATAGGTCGGCGCCACCCAGATGCCCGAATAATAGAGATCGCCCAGCAGGATCAGCGAGCGCACATGCCCGCGGCGCCGGCCGCGCGCAACTCCGCCAGCAGCGCATCACGGCGCTCCTTGGAAAGACTGCGCGCCGACGGAATACCCGCTTCATAGCCAGCGGCAAGTAGCCGGTCGGCCTGGTAGTTGGCCTCGTCCTCGCCCTCCCCGCCGATCGAACGGAACATCGGCTCGAGATATTTGAGCCCCAGCGTGATCGGCAGGTTCATCGCCTCAAGCTTGAGCGCGACGCGCATCACCTCTTCGCGTGGCTGCCCACGCATATCGACCAGTTGCTCGATCAGCGGAATGGCCGCCTCGAGATCCGGCGCGCCGCCCACCCCGGAGGCATAGATCTGCACCGAGCGCAGCAGCGCTTCGCGGTCGCCAGTCTCGCGCAGCAAAGCCAGCGCATAGAGCGCATCCTCGCGCGAAAACCCGTAGACCGGCGCATCGGAAAAATCCCGCGCAATGATATCGGCAGCGTCCGACGCGCCGGCAGCCAGCGCCGCCATGATGACCTCGCGCACATGCGCCACATCGAGCTCTGATGTGCCGCTGCGCACTTCGTCGTCGAGCCGGTCCACCGCCGTGCCCGAACCCTTGAGCGCCGCGGCCTCCAGCAGCCGCAGGCCCTCGATCCGGTCTGCCGGCATGTCCGTACCGTCGAGATAGCGTCGTCCAAGATCGGTCGTCGCCTTGACGCTGTCGCCGGTCGAACTCATCCCCAGCATCGTCGCCTGTGCCGCCAGCGCAGCGCTGCGTTGCGGATCGCTCTTGGCCAACAGCAGCGACAGCGCCTGTGTCGCCTTGGCGTCGCCCGCCAACACCTTGGGTTCAAGCGCAGCGATCGCCGCAGCCTGGCTGAGTCCCATCGGCAATGGTGCACCCGCGATCACCAGATCGGCAATCGCTGGCGCATAACCCAGCTCGAGCAATCGCTTGCCGATCGCGTCGCGCTCCGCCAGTGCCTCAGGCGTTCCGCGCTTCCCCAACAGGTCCGACTTGATCGACAGTGCCTTCTGCAGCGTCTGCGCATCGGCACCCGCAATCGCTTCCTCAAGCAGTTGCGCTGCCCGATCCAGATCCGGGCGCGGTAGCGGATTGTCGGGGCTGGTGAGCACACCGCGGATCAGCATGCGCGCCAGCTCGACCTTGCTTGCCGGATCGCCCTGCAGCTCGAGCGCATAGATCTGGTCAGCCTCGGTCTCATAGCGCTCGGCGGTCGCCGCCGAAACGCGGGCACTCAGTTCCTGGCCCACCAGCGTCGGCGACCAGCTGAGGGCGCCCACCAGGGCCAGGTGGCTGAGAATGCGGGCGAGCGATTGCGATCGGTTCATTGTGCCACCATGCTGAAGGCTTGGGCTTGAGCGGTCGACGCGTCGGTCGTGCAGAACTCGCCACTGGCGCTCGTCGAAAAGCGCGTCGCTGCCAAGAGACCGGATTCGGTAAAGGGACAGGCGTGCATCGGCTGCAGCACCGGCACGCAATTGGTCGAGACCACTGTCGGCTGCGCTCCGGCCTGCTGCAGCAAGAGGCCCTGCAACCCGTCAAGGTCCCCTGCCACCAGCCGCCCGGACTGATTGCGGAACTGGTTGCCGTAGAGCTCAACGGCGCTGACCCCGGCCGTCTGGATACCCGCGCCATTGCCGTGCATTACATTGCCCATGGCCGAAAAGCTGGTGACGGGCTGGTAGGGGTCGAGGGCGAAGTTCCGGCCCGCACTGCCATCCGACTGGGCCAGGTCCGAGATGAACCCTTCGATCGCCGAGCCCTTGTTGTCGGCCACCACATTCTGCAGCAGCAACACGTCCCAGCTGTTGCGCACCTTGATGCCGGCGCGGTTATTGTCGCTGATGTCGTTCATGCCCACGATGGTGCAGGGGCTCTCGAACACCGCCATGCCGTCGCCGTGGTTGCCCCGCAACGTATTGGCAAACACCAGCGTGCCCAGGCTCGACCGATCGAGCATGGTGCCCGAGCCGTGATTGTCAAAACTCAGGTTGCCGACGATGAAGCTGTCATTCACCTCGCGTGAGATGATGATGCCGTGCTTCTTGGCGGTGCCATAGGCGGTGTTAAGCGAGATGTTGAGCCGCACGGATCGGTCGTGCGGATCGATGCCGTAGATGATGTTGTCGCGGTACTCGTTGCCCACCAGCTGCACATCGGCCGCCTCATAGGCGTAAAAGCCGTAGTAGAGATTATCGAAGCTGTTATTGACCACGATGCCGGTCGGCGCCTTGGGCTGGGCACGATAGTAGTAGTCGTCCACCGGGCCCGAGTTGAACGTCACCCCATACGAGCGCCCCGCCGAGTAGCCGAGCGCGACGAACTCGCTGTCTGCCGCATTGGTTTCCGACCCGCTCCAGCTCAAAAGGAACGGCCTGAACTTGTGCATTGCGGTCTCGTAGCCGCGCAGTGGAACGGCGTTCTTTTCGACGTCGAACCCCACCACCCGCACACCGGAAACGTAGAGGTGACCGGCATTGACGAGGAATGCGCCCGTCGTCGAATTGAGCTGCAGCTCGCGCACTTCCTCGTTGCTGAGAATGAGCGTGGCTTCCGAGCCGATGGCCAGCGGCCGGTTGAGGCGCACCACGCCGTCCGCCAGTACCTCAATGGCATCGGCCTGATCCCGCCCGATCGCCGCGATCACGTCGGCGAGGGTGAATACCCCCTCGTTGAGGAAGATGAATTCGGGCGTGATGGTCTTGTTCTGCTCGTAAACGTAGTCGCGCACGCCGTTGTTGGATTCGCCGTCGAAATACGGCGAGTCAAAGCCGCCGAGCCGCACATAGCGACCCTCGCCACCCACCACGATCCCGGCCGCGCCACCCACCGGCATCGGCACCAGACGACGCACATCGCTGCTGACGACGCCCAGGTCCGGCAGCACCGGTTTGCCGCTTGGCAGCGCCGCACCGGACGGCCGCACATTCACCCGCTCATCATAGTGGATCACCGGACCATCGCCGGTCGAGGCATTGACCAGTTGCACTGGCGCCAGGTCGAGCGGCGTACCGCCGTTGATCCAGTCATGCACGTCGAGCCGTTCTGCCCGCTCGCGCGCCACGAAGCGGAAAGCAGCGACGCGCTTGGTCGTCGTCTCGATCGCCCGCAGGGTCGCAACGCCCGGCCCAAAGTCACCCACCACTGCGGTGATCGACGCCAGATCGACGCGCAGTGCCTCGACCGCATCGACATCCGCAAGCTGCGCGACCGCCGCCGTCGCCTCCGCGACATTCCCACGCCAGGCCAGCTGTCGGGCCGAACGCACCAGCAGCTCATCGTCGGCCGGCTCCGCTTCGGCAATGCCGAGCGAGGCACGCAGCAGCAGGCTGTCGCGACCCTTTGCGACATCGGCCTGCGCCAACCCCGCTAGTGACGCACCCAGCCGCTGCGCGCTTTCCGCATCAAACCCGAGATCACCCGTAAAGCCCACGGCCAGCGCCAGCCGCACATCAAGCGGCGCCGCGCCGTCGACAAAATCCTCGAACCGTCGTGCCCCGCCTGGTGCCACGGCGAGCGCCGCACCAACCTGCCGGAACAGCTTGAGGTCCGTCGCAGTCGCCGGAACCGTGCCATCGGCGCCATCGCTGGTTCCCGCCAGCAGGCCATACATCATCGTCGCCGGCGCGTACCCGGCCACAGCCGCCGCCAGGTCCGCGGCCAGTGCCGTCTTGGCCAGCGCACGATCGAGCAGCATGGCTTGGATCGCAGCGCGCCCCGCAACAGCCTCAGATCAGTACCGCGCGGCAGTTGCGATGCCCGCGCCATCAGCTGCGCCACATCGCCCGTCGCCTCGAGTACATTGACCGCCCGCACCAGCAGGGCGGCATCGGTTGATGCTGCCTCGAGCACTTCCCCGGCCAGCGACTGCGCCAGCTTGGGGTAGCCCGTTCCAGCAAAATGCTCGGCCAGAAGCGCGGCAGTATCGAGTGTGCAGTCGACTGCGCCCAGCGTCCGCCGCAGGTTGAGTGCCCGCAGCGCGCGGCCTTCGGCCACCAGTTGCGACACCAGCGCGCGGCACACATCCTGCCGTACGTCCGGGGTCACACCATCGGCCAGTGCGATCAGCACCGGGAGCGGATCGATCGCCCCGCCCAACCGCTGCGCCACCGCCGCAGGATCGGCAGTAATCCCCGCCACATGGCTCGCCCAGGCCGAGGCCAGCGGATCGGTGATCGAGTTCGGGTCGGCCACAGCCTTGGCCAGCCGGGCCCGCACATTGGGCGCCATGTACTGCACCAGGGTACGTACGAAGCGCGCCCGGTCCGCCGGATCGGCGACATTGGCGGCGATCTCGCTGGTGACTTCGATCGCCTGCGGAATATCGAGCGTCTGCACCATCATGGCGAGCTGCACGGCAAAATCGAGCTGCTCGCGGCCGCTCTCCAGCCGCCTGAGATCCGGCACCGCAGCCACGATACGCGCCGCCGCCGCCAGCGGTGCATCGCTGTCGAGTTCCACTTCCGCCAGCACCGTTTGGCCGATCACCCGCAGGCGCGGATCGTCCAGTTCGGTGACCAGCTTGCCCAGATGTTCGATGACGAGGTCGGCCTGTGCCTGGTCGTCGGCATGCCAGTTGCCCAGACCGCGCAGCGAGCTGATCGCCGCATCGGCCAGCGAATGCTCGGTGACCGACGCGGCCGCCAGCCGGTCAACGGTCACCTTGAGCTGCTCATAAGGGCCGCTCGCCTTTTCCAGCTTCGCCGCCTCGATGCCGTCGAGGTAGGCCTGCCACTTGCGCAGCGTCTCGAACCCGTCGAACAGCAGCTCGAATGTCTCGAAACCGGAGGGTGCATAGACGGCAGTGTTGTAGGTTTCGAGCAACCGCGCCGCGATCTCGTCACTGAGCTCGATCTGCAGCGAGGTGTTCGACGCGTCCACGGCGCGCGCTCCCGTCACGGCGACTGGCGCCACCGACAGCAACAGGGCCAGCGCGATGCGCGGTAGGAGGCGTGCCATCATGACTGACCTCCGGCCGGAGTCGGCAACTCAGCTGACGACGCGCCGAAGCCGCGCAGCGCCTGCAGCGCCGCCGTCACTGGCGATTGCTTGAACTTGAGGTCGACCGGCAGCGCCCGGAACTGTTCTGTCCCCGCTTCCACCGGTACGCGCACGTCGTAGAGCGCGCCATTGGCGCTGTGGGGCAGCAGGCGCACGTGCAGTTCGCTCGCCGCCACCGTGAAGGCCACCGCGTCGCCCGGCCCATCGAGCCGGCTGTAGCGCACTTCAACCCCCTCCGAGATACGGAAGGCCTGCTCGCGGTCCACTACCGCATGCAGGTATGCCGGTGCATCCGGTTCGGCATAGACCAGCAGCGGATCACCGCGCTTCACCCGATCACCCGGGCTCTTTTCGGCCGTGACGATATCGACATTGCCCGGCGCGTCGATCAGCAGGCTCTTGCCGCTGGTGGTCTCCACGCCCACCGCCGGTTCGCCCGCCTGCACAGCACCCGGCGCCCGCATGAATGTCACCCGCCCGCTCGTCGGGCTGAGCAGTGTCGTCGCCTCGGTGGCCAGATAGGCAAAGCGCGGCTGGATCGTCGTGACCTTGTCCATGAACCGCACACCCACATAGCCGCCCAGGAGCAGCACGGTGGCGAGCGCCAGGTTCTGCGCCATTGGCCAGTGCCGCCGCGCCACCACATTGATCGGTTGCGGACGGATCAGCGCCCGCAGCCGGTCAGTGGAAAAGCCGGCGACGACTGCCGCGGCCGACTGCACATGCGCCCGGTCTTCCGGCGCGATCACCACCTGGCTGCCATCGGCCGAGACTTCGCCGGCAAACCAGACCTGCAGCCGGCGTGCCCCGTTGGCGATATTGACGGCGAAGCGCTTGAGCAGCGCTGCTTCGACGTCGAGGCGGCGGGCAAGGATCACCGCCTCGGCGCCGAAACGGCTGACGGGGACGAGGGCATTCCCCGCCTGCAGACTGACATGGCTGGCGGCAATGGAGGTCATGCCACTTCACCCATGGGTTCGCCGGCCGCCCGAGGGCGCGGCGGAGACTCGATCATTGCCGGTTTGATGGTGGCGCCGAACAGTCGCTCGAGATTGATCGTCGAGGTCGGCGCACCCACCACGGCGAGCCGTGCATCCTCTTCGATGGCGGTGAGCACCAGTGACTGACCCGTCGCCAGCGTGAAGGAGTTACCCGCCGGTACCAGCATCACCCGCTGGTCGATCTCGGCCGCCACGGTGCCATTGGTCACCACCCAGGTCTCGAACGCCGCCACCACCGGCCGGCGCAGTTCGCCGCCATGCTGGAGGTGCACCGAGAGGCTGACGTGATTGGTGTCGGACGCATCCACGTGCACCCGGCCCCAGTCGAACGTCGCGTCCTTCTGGTAGCGCAGCTGCGGCGAACCGATCCGCTTGAGTTCCTTGACGATGCTCTTGACCGTTTGCGCCTGGCTCGTCGGCAGGACGATCAGCGCGTCCTCGGTATCGACGATCAGCAGGTCCTTGCAATGCGCCACCACGGTCTTCCGTCCGGTGGCCGAATGCACATAGACGTTGTGCGTCTCCTGCAGCAGCACGTCGCCCTTCACCGCATTGCCCGCATCGTCCTTCTTGGCGATCTCCCAGAGCGCCGAGAGCGAGCCCACATCGTTCCAGCCAATGCCCTCGCAAGGCACCACCACGGCGCGATCGGTCTGCTCCATCACCGCGATATCGATCGGCAGATCGAGCGGCGCCATTTCGAAGGCCGCCTGTGCCGGCGCAATCACCTGCCGCTTCCAGTTCACCTTGCGATCGGCTTCGCGCATGGCGCGTTCGACCGCCGCCAGGGTCTCCGGCGCATAGCGGCGGAGCTCTTCGATCATCGTCTCGGCCTTGAACAGGAAGATGCCGGCGTTCCACAGGTAGCCCTGCGACACGAACTCCTCGGCCCGGTGCAGATCCGGCTTTTCGTGAAAGCCCTGCGGCCCGATGCGATAGCCCACCGTCTGCCCGCCATAGGACACCGGCGAGGACCCGGCGATATAGCCAAAGCCGGTCTCGGGCCCGGTCGGCGCAATGCCGAACGTGACGATCGAGCCCGCCGCCGCGACCGGCGCCGCGCCGATCACCGCCTGACGAAAGCTCGCTTCATCCTTGATGAAATGGTCGGCCGGCGCCACCAGCAGCAGCGCCTCCGGGTCCATGTCGCGGAACGCCACCGAGATCGCCGCAATCGCCGCAGCCGTGCCGCGCATCGCCGGCTCGACGATAATGCCGTCGCAGGCGAGATGAAGGTCTTCGAGCTGGGTGGTGACATGCACCAGCGTATCCACCCCGGCCATCAGCCACGCAGGGCGAAATCCCGGAACCGCGAACCGCGCCACCGTATCCTGGAACATGCTCGCATTGCCGCCCAGGTTGAGGAACTGCTTGGGCTTGTTGGCGCGGGACAGTGGCCAAAGTCTCGATCCCGCACCGCCAATCATGATTGCGGGTACGATTTCCAGCTGGGTCATCTCAGTTCCTCGTAGGTTTGACGCTAGACACACAAACTTCAGCGCCAGGGCGCTGTATCGAAACGGGCATAGACCGGCTCACCGAAGCGCGCCGGGGGAATGGCAAATCCTGGGTCGACGGTGACCGTGACGAGCCCGCTGCCCTGCTCGCGGAGGTTCTCCACCGCCACGATGCGCGCGCCCGAAACGCCGGTGCCGTCGATAAACTTAAGGTCGACGGCAGCGCCGTCGTAGATGCGGTTGACGTCCGGGAACGCCACGCTCACCGAAACGAAGGGCGCCGCATCGGCCGGGATCAGCCGCTGCACCACCGCGCCCGGCGAGGCATAGCTGCCCACCGCCCGGCCGCCTTCGGCCACCTCGCAATCGCAGGGGCTCACCACATCGGTTTGCGCCCCGAAGGCATCCACCACGCTGAATGCCGGTGCGCCCGGTGCGATCTTGCCCGGTGGCGCTACCGCCACGATGGTGCCGGCCACCGGTGCATCGAGATCCACCGTCTGCGCCGAGATCTGCGCCGACACCGCCTCGAAGACGAAGAGCCGGTTGTAGATGCTCGAGCCGAGGAAATAGAGCGCCGCCGCGCCACCCAGCGTGAACAGCGCCAGGCCGACGACGCGCCGTGTGATCTGCGCGCCGGTGCTGCTCGAAGGGGCGATGATCGGCTTGGGCGCAGCGCGCGTAGCATCCGACCTGCTCAATGTGCCGTCTGTGCTCATGATCCGTCCTGCCAGGTGTTCGTTGATGATGAAGTCGATGATGCCGGCGCCGTCCGGATGCCGGTGCGTGAAGCTGAGCCCGCCAGCGCCGGTGCGCGGTTCGAAGTGCCGCACCTCGGCCTTGATCTCGACGCCGAGGCCGACATCGGGAAACTCGAAGCGCAGTTCGGCTGGAAAACTCTCGCCCACCGAAAACTGTGCACCCGGCGCCACAAAGCCGATGCCGCTGCGGGAGAAGTCGGTGACCGCATAATCCGCCTCGTCCACCACCAGCCGGGCCGGCAGCTTGAAGCGCGGGTTGTTGCGCAGCTCGCGCACCTTCTTGGGGGGCGCCGGCGTGGCCGGAACATGGAGGTTCATATCAACCCTCCGATGCTGGCCTGCGCCCCGACCGGCATGGTCCGCTGCGGCGTACCGACCCCGGTCACCACGGCGAGCGCCGCGAGATAGACCGCCACCGCCACTACCGTCACATAGACCGAGCTATAGCGCTTGAAGCGGTCAAAGATCGGCGTATCGCTGGGCTTGAGCGTGGTGTTCTGTCGGGTCCAGCGCTGCCGGTCGAGCCGGAAGAACACCAGGATTTTGATGAACGAGCCGAAGATCTGGTTGAAGTAGAGCAGCGGCACGTACCAGACCGAAACCATCGGTCGCGTCGTGAGAAAACTCAGCACCACCAGGTAGCGCGAGATCATCACCCAGAGCACGTAGTAGAACAGCGTCCACCCCGAGACAAAGAAGCTCCCGAGCACCGCCAGCGACAACCCGCTGAGCGACGTCCACATCGAGAGCCGCTGGTCGAGCACGGCCCACCAGGTGAAGAACCCGATCTTGTGCGGCCCGAGGGCCAGCGCCCGTGCATTGGTGCGCAGCATGTTGCCGAACCAGCGCGTCATCAGCACGCGGGCCGACTCCACAAAGTTCGGGCTGGGCGGCTGCTCGATGGTTTCGACCACCACATCGGGCATGTAGTACATGTGGTAGCCGCGGCTCAGCAGCCAGAACCAGCTCGACTTGTCGTCGCCGGTCAGCATGCGGATCTTACCCAGCCGCCAGTGCTCGATCTCGTCGTTCTGGATGTGGTCGATGAATGTCGGATCGCAGGCGAGCTCCGCCCGAAACATCGACATCCGGCCCGTCAGTGTGAGCACGCGCTTGGAGAGCCCGTTCGAGCACATCAGGATCTGGCGCTGTACGAAGCGCATCGAGTACCATTTGCGGAAGATTTCGGCGCCCTCGACGGTGCAGACTTCGTCGGTGGTGAGGGCGCCGAGCCGCGCGTCGACCAGGAAAAATCCCGCGCAGCGTTCGATGAGATCGTCCGGCACAATGCTGTCGCCGTCGATCACCGAAACCGTGTCATGCGGACCCGGTTCGTGCTTGGCAATGGCGCGAAAGCCATGCGCCAAGGCATCGCGTTTTCCCGTCCCGGGAATGCGCACGAACTCGAGGCCAAAGGGCAGGCTCTCTCCATACATGGCCGTAGCGAGATGCGAGATCAGCCACTCGTCCGCCGGCTCGACGATCGAGGCAACGACCGTCGCCCCGCCCGCCGCCCGCGCCGCAGCGCGGAACGCCCCAGCATAGACCTTGGTGGTCGTCGGTTCGTCGATGCGAAAGCTGGTGAGCAGCATGAACGCATGGCCCACGCCCTCTTCCGAGAGCGCGGCCTCGGCGCGCTTGCGCAGTGGCGGAAACCACACCTTGCGGAACCAGAGGCTCCGGCCCAGGTGCAGCATCGCCCAGCCGTAGCGCCACAGCCCGATCAGGCCGATCACCACGAGCACGGCCCGCACCTCGGCGTCCGCCGTCGGCGATGGCACCGTCAGCACCACCGCCGCGACCAGGAGGATGTAGACGAGGTGTCCGAGCATGATGGTGCTCTCCCGCTCGCCCGGGCCGCTTACCAGCTCAGCCCGATATACTCGATGCCCTCGCGCTTGACGTCGGGCAATCGCGCCAGGTCGACCACCACCTTGTTGCCCTTGAAGCTTTCGAACGCCACCTTGTGCTCGTCGTCCTTGTTGCCGATCACGATGGTGTCGCTCGCCGCCAGCACTTCGCCGGCCGAGGTGCGGATGAACGGCGCCAGGTGCGGCACGTAGCTGCGCCCGCCATCGGCCTTGGCCGACACGTTCTGGTCGTAGATGGAAAGGTCATAGCCCGAGCCGAGCAGCCGCTCGGCCAGCGCCAGGTACGGGCTCTCGCGCAGATCGTCGGTATCCGACTTGAAGGTAATGCCGAGCAGGCCGACCTTCCGCTTGCCGGTCTTGCGGATCATCCGGAAGGCTTTCTCGATCTGGTACTCGTTGCCCGTCATCGTGGCATCGAGCAGCGGCGTCGGCGTGTTGTGCGAGCGACCGAAGCTTCGCAGCGCACGCAGATCCTTGGGCAGGCACGAGCCGCCAAAGGCGTAGCCCGGTTTCATGTAGGCTTTCGAGATGTTGAGCCGCGTATCGGCGCAGACCACATCCATCACTTCATGGCTGTCGATGCCCACCGAGGCGCAGAGATTACCGATCTCGTTGGCAAAGCCGATCTTGACCGCGTGCCAGCAGTTGTTGGCGTACTTGACGATCTCGGCCGAGCGGATCGGGATCACATGCGGCTGCACATTGATGTGCGCGCAAAGCGCCTTGAGCGTATCGATCGAGCGGCTGTCGCCCTCGAGCTCGCCGAAAACGATGGCGCCAGGCGAATAGTAGTCGGCGACCGCCGTGCCCTCGCGGAGGAATTCCGGATAGTAGGCGACGCCGAAATCGACGCCCGCCTTCTTGCCCGAATGCGCTTCGAGCGCCGGGATCACGATCGATTCCACCGTGCCCGGCAGGATTGTCGAACGCATCACCACCACATGGAAACTGTTCTTGAGCTTGAGCGCCTCGCCGATCTGCTCGGAGACGGCCTGCACATAGCGGGTGTCGAGCGATCCGTCCTCGCGGCTCGGCGTCCCCGGGCAGCAGAACGAGACATCGCTGCCCAGCACGGCGGCAACATAGTCGGTGGTCGCGGTGAGCGTGCCGCCGGCATGTCCGGCGGCGATCAGGGCGTCCAGGCCCGGCTCGTAGATCGGGGCGCGGCCCTCGGCGAGGGCGCCGATCTTGGCGGTATCGGGGTCGACGGCAATCACCTTGTTGCCGTCTTGCACGAGACAGGCAGCCGAAACGCAACCGACATAGCCTGCGCCGAAAACGCTGATGGTGGTGGCATTGGAAGTCATTGGGGTCGTCCTTTTTAAGGGCGCAGGAAATCCTGCCCCGGCGATGCGTGACTGAGCGGCGTCCTGCCTTTTTGATGGCCTTCAAACTCAGGAGTGGCGTGGCCTGCCTGCCCTGAACCCGGCCCGGATGGCGTGTGCCGAAACACCGCCGCAACAGGGGCCAGACGAGGACAACCAGCCGTGATCAGCAAGTTGTAAAACTGCATCACTATGCATAGCAGCCATGCACGAAAGCAAATTGACCCACGCTTATCGTGCAGTCTCGTATTCGCGAACCAAGCAGCCGCTTTAGTCTGCAAAGTTAACCAAATGGAGCTTCAAATGACTCTAATACTTGCAGTGCGAGTATAAACTGAATCTATATTTATGCTTTCCGTTTACCATGATGGACTCATGGAGACTCGGTCAGCAGGGGAGGACAGTATGTCGCAGAGGACGCAAACGCCCGGTGGAGCGGGCTTTGCGGCGGATCAGAAAGAGCCCCGCCAGGCGTCCTCGAGGTGAACGATTTCAGCGGCGGCAAAGTCGTCTGACTGACCTGTCCGGTTCACTGCTTCCGCCACGCCCCAGACCCCGCAACGGGTCGGGCGCATCGCCCTAAGTCGCCTACCGGCTTGGGCAAACAGATTTCGGCACCGCCCCGGGCATGCCGCTACGGCCAGCACACGGAGACAATCCATGGTCTTTTCCTCCTCAATATTTCTCTTTGTCTTCCTGCCGGTCTTGCTTGCCGTCTACTACGTCACCCCGCCGCGCTGGCGGAACCTGACGATCCTCATCGGCTCGTATATCTTCTACGGCTGGTGGCGGCTCGATTTCCTCGCCCTGCTGATCGCAACCACCCTCTGGAACTACTTTCTGGGCTTGCGCATCGTCGCCGCCCCGACCCGCCAGAGGGCCAAGCGCTGGCTCACCCTCGCCATCGTCGGCAACCTCGCGGTACTGGGCTACTTCAAGTATTCCAACTTCTTCGCCTCAAGCTTTTCCGACGCCTTCATGGGCGGCGCGCCGCTCTCGCCGCTCTTCGAGGGCGTGATCCTCCCCATCGGCGTCTCCTTCTTCGTCTTCCAGGCCATCAGCTACGTCGTCGACCTCTATCGCGGCGACGCCAAGCACGCCGACAATCTCATCGACTTCGCCGCCTTCAAGGCACTGTTCCCCCAGCTCGTCGCCGGCCCGGTGCTCCGCTACAAGGATCTCGAAGACCAGTTCGCCAACCGCACCCACACCTTCGAAAAGTTCGGCGAGGGCGCCACCCGCTTCATGCAGGGCCTGGCGCGCAAGGTGCTGATCGCCGATACCGCCGCCCCCATCGCCGACATGTTCTTTGCCGTGCCAGATCCCACCTTCGTGGAGTCCTGGCTGGGCCTCACCGCCTACGCCATCCAGCTCTATTTCGACTTCTCGGGCTATTCGAGCATGGCAGTCGGCCTGGGGCTGATGATGGGCTTCCGGTTCACCGAAAACTTCAAGTACCCCTACATCTCGCGCTCGGTCACCGAGTTCTGGCGCCGCTGGCACATCAGCCTCTCCTCCTGGCTACGCGACTACCTCTACATTCCGCTCGGCGGCAATCGGAAGGGCGTCGCCCGCACCTATATCAACCTCTTCCTCACCATGCTGCTGGGCGGCATCTGGCACGGCGCCAACTGGACCTTCGTGATCTGGGGCGCCTGGCATGGCGGCCTGCTCGCCGCCGAACGCGCCGCCGGCATCAAGGGCAACGAGAAGCGCCCGATCTGGGCCTGGGCCGGTACGCTGCTGGCCGTGCTGATCGGCTGGGTGCTGTTCCGCGCCGTCGACATGAGCAGCGCCATCGACATGTATTCGGGCATGCTCGGCCTGCACGGCTTTGCCATCCGCGACCTCTACGCCTGGCAGGTCTCCGGTCTATCGCTTCTCGGCATTGCGCTCGGCGTCGCCGTCTGCGCCGTCGAACCCTGGTTCGACCCACAGGCCCCGGCCACTTCGCCGCAGCCCTTCCTCACCCGCCGTGTCGCCTACCTCTCGATGGCGGCCAGCGTCTTCGGCGTCCTCGCCATCGGCAAGCTCGTTGCCGAGAGCGATTCGCCTTTCCTCTACTTCCAGTTCTGAGGTGACCCCGATGCAAAACCCCGCCAACCTCGCCAATGGCGTCGTCATGATCGGCCTGCTCGTCGCCGGTGCCGGCATGAGCGCCTATGTCTTCGTCACTCCCGAACTGCGCGCCGCCGTCGTCAAGCCGCTGGCGCCCTACCAGTATGTCGACGGCAAGATCACCGCGACGATCGAGTCGACCTACGAAGACGAACTGCCATTGCGGCCCCCGTCGAGCGCCGCGCTGAATGCCCTGACCTTCACGCTCTTCGGCGAAGGCCGGAAGGGCGTCGTCATCGGCAAGGCCGGCTGGCTGTTCAGCGCCGAGGAATATGACTGGACCCCCGACTCGGCAGCCCATCTCAAGCAGAACCTGAGCTACGTCGCCGAGGTCGCTGCGGCCCTCAAGGCGCGCGGCATCGCGCTGGAGATCGCTCTCCTCCCCGAGAAGGCCGACATCTACGCGGACCATCTGACCAAACCGCGCCCCCTCGCCCACGAGGGTAAATACGAGCGCGTCCGCGACGCCCTCGCCGCAACGGGCGCCACCGTCCCGGATCTGCGTGAGAGTCTGGAGGCCGCGAGCCTCACCCAGACCGTCTTCTTCCCCACCGATACCCACTGGAGCGTCGCCGGCGCCGCGTCGTCGCCAGGACTGTCGCCGCTGCCTTCCCGGCCCGCGACGCCGTGCCGGCGCAGAGCTTCGACCTGCAAGTCGAACCCGCCGTGCCGCACGAAGGCGACCTCGAAAGCTTCATCGAACTTGGCCCCTTCGGCGCCATGCTTCCATCGACCGAAGAGACCGTCTCCCCCGTCATCGCCAACGCCCAGGGCGGTTCGGTCGATGACTTCCTCGGCGACGGCACGGGCGCCAGCGACCCGCTGATCGCCCTTGTCGGCACCAGCTACAGCGCCAGCCCGCTCTGGAGTTTTGAGAGTCAGTTGAAGGGCGCGCTCGGCGCCGACCTCGTCAACTATGCCGAGGAAGGCCACGGCCCCATCGTGCCGATGCGCAGCTTCATGGAAAAGCTCGAAGCCGGCTCGGTTGCCCCCAAGGCAGTGATCTGGGAAATCCCGCTGCGCTATCTCGACGACGACGCCAGTGCGGCGCCCGCCGGCAGCTCCAGTTCGGTGTGAGCGATGCGCGCGGGGCTAAAAGCCGAAAGCGGCAAGCCGCAACTGTGCCGGATAGGCGGTCTCGCGCGGCAGTCGCGCCTGGCTGGTGCCGGCCAGTTGGGCAAAGCCCTGCGGATCGGCCAGCGCCCCACGCGTCGCCACGCTGAGCCGCGCCAGCCCGCCGTCGCAAAGCCCACTGACCGCATCGCCATTGGCCTCGGCAAGCGCCGCAAAAGCCAGCAACGGCCGCAGCGCATAGACGTGATAGTTGAGCGCCTCGCTGCCCCGCTTGAGTTCAAGCGGCAGATAGCCCCGCGCATCCACCTGGCAGACGCCGAGCCGAAAACTCTCGGTCGCCCAGTCGATCATCGCAGTGTCGCCCAGCAGGTAGCCGATCGAACCGACGGCCAGCCCCGCCCAGTAGCGATGGTTGTTCACCTTCGACACCGGACCGGCGCGATACTCATAAAACTCCATGGTGCTCGCTGCGATTGCGCCGAGCCAGCCGGCCATCGCGTCGCGATCCGCCGGCGCCAGCGCCCCGTCACGATCTGCCGCCACCAGCAGCAGCACGATCTCCGACACCAGTCGGTCGCGGCTGAGGAAGGCGTCTTCGCTCCGCATGTCGCCGAGCGCATTGGCCTCGGCCCAGTTCGTCAGCGTGCGGATAGCGCAGCCATAATCGCCCGAAGCCTGCACGCCCGAATAGAGCCCCTTCACCGCCGCACGGATCGGCGCCAGCACGCTCTCGCGCCCGGCAGCCGTCATGGCCGAAAGCACAGAGCGCGTCCTGTCGGACTGGTCGTACTTGGAGCTGGTCTCGAGCAAGGCCGGCGGGGTCGGCAGCGTGACGCAGGATTGGCCGAGTTCCAGAGATGCCGGCGCATTGGCCGCCTGAGCGCCGCCCGCCAACACTATCACCGCCACTCCTGTGGCAGCGACCAGCCCAATCCAGTTCATCACGTAGTCCCCGATGCGTCTGCGCGGGTCTCTAACCACTGGAACTAAAGGCTAATTCAAGCCGATCGATACAGTTTTATCCATCTAGGGAGAGTCATCATGTCGTCAGCCCCACTCGAACTCAAATTCGGCACCTCCGGCCTACGCGGCCTCGGCAAGGATCTCGATCGTGACGCCTGCTACAGATATGTCGGCGCCTTCCTCGCGCTGCTTGAGGAGCGCGGCGAAAAGCTGAGCGCCGTCTGCATCGGCTTTGACCTGCGTGCCACCAGCCCCGCCATCGCGCTCTACTGCGCTGAAGCCGTCGCCGCCCGCGGTCTTGCGGTGATCAATGCCGGTCCGGTCCCCACCCCGGCCCTCGCCCGCTACGCTCTCGCCCGCCGCCTGCCGGCCTTGATGATCACCGCCAGCCACAACCCGGCCGAGCACAATGGCATCAAGTTCTACCGGCCCGATGGCGAACTCACCAAGGCCGACGAGGCCCCGATCAAGGAACGCCTCGACGCCCCGCTGCCGGTCCTCAGCCCGCTCACCCCGCCGCCGATCGAACCGGCCGTCGCCCATGAATATGCCGCGAGCTTCCGCATCCTCTTCGGCCACACCGCGCTTGCCGGCCTCCGCCTCGGCGTCGACCAGCACAGCGCCGTCGGCCGCGACCTGCTCGTCGACATCCTGCAGGCGCTCGGCGCCGAGTGCACCATCACCCGCCGCTCGGCCGATTTCATCGCCGTCGATACCGAAGCGGTCGATGCCGCCTATCTCGAGATGGCCAACGGCTGGCTCGATGCAGGCGGCTACGACGCCATCGTCTCCACCGACGGCGACGGCGACCGCCCGCTGCTGATCGGCAATGACGGTCGCCAGGTCCTCGGCGACACCCTTGGCATCCTCGCAGCCAAGGCACTCGGCTTCCGCCGCGTTGCGACACCGGTGAGCTCAACCTCTGCCGTCGAAGCCTCTGGCCTCTTTTCCGCCGTTAGCCGCACCCGCATCGGCTCGCCGTTCGTCATCGACGCCATGGCTGAACTCGTCACCGAAGACGACGCCGTCGCCGGCTTCGAAGGCAATGGCGGCTTCCTCACCATGGGCGAACATCTCTGGCGCGGTCGCTTCATCGCCCCGCTGCCGACCCGTGACGCCATCCTGCCATTGGTCGCCGTCCTCGCCGCCGCCCGCGAAGCCGGCCGCACCGTTTCCCAGCTCGTCGCCGACCTGCCGCCCCGTGCCAAGGCCACCGGTCGGCTACAGGATGTCGACACCCGACTCAGTCAGATCTGGATCGACCGACTCGTCGCCGCACCCTCCAGTTGGGATCTTTTGCGCGGCACCAGCAGCGTGCAGACCGTCGATGGCGCCAAATTCATGCTGGAAGATGGCAATTCCTTGCACCTCCGCCTCTCGGGAAATGCACCGGAATTGCGGGTCTATGTGGAGACCGCAAACCCCCGCAGCGCCGAGGTTTTACTGCAGAATGCCCTCAAAAAAGCACGTACTGCGTTGATGTGAAACAATTTTCCCTTCACCATTCCGCCATTGTTGAGCCCAAATTTCGCCGCCCGCCTGCATATCGTCTGACATATACGGCGGGCATAGCGAGGGGCGACATGACTTCCAAGGAGCAGATTCGGCTCATCCTGAATGGTGGGCGCGATTCCGATCGTCAGATCTGGTACGAATACCATTCTGGCTGAGCGAAGCGGACCGGTTGCGATCCGACCTGGCTCGGCAAAAGGCGCAGGGACAATCCACCCGCGCCACGAGCGCTGCGGCAGCAGTGCTCATCGAAGTGGTCGAGGAAGAACGGAAAGCCTTTCGCGAGGCATTGGCGCGACCCGGCCTGCATCCGGATCCGGATACCGTCGAAAGCGCCTGCGACAGCATCATCCTCGAGCTCAAGAGCATCGAGGCCGACGCCAACCCGCTGATCGGCGAAATGCTGCGGCCGCACTAGCCGCACATCTCACCCACACCACCGTCTTCCCCGGGCTTGACCCGGGGACCCATCTCGCCACGCACAAAGGCGAAGCAAACTCACCCCAGCGCGTCGAGCCGTTCGACCACGCCGGCCATCTGCGTGCGCAGCGTCTGCAGCCGCTCGTGCATGCTCGCAATCGCCGCATCGCCGACCTTGGAGTGTCCGGACACTTCACCGGCCATCGACTCGAACCGCGCCAGCAGTTCATCGACGCCTTCCGCCGCCTGCCGTGCGTCGCGCAGCTTCTGCGGATCGACCGTGCCCTTGGCCTCCGCCGCGACACAGGTCGCCCGGTGCTGCGCCACTTCCTTGCGCGCCGCGTCGATGATCTCCTCGATCGGCTTGAGCTGTTCGAGGATCATTTCCTGCCGGACGAGGCGGTTGACGTCGGTCTGCGGTTCTGTGGATTGGCTCATGATGCGTCTCCTTTTGGAGAGGACTAACTGCTGACCCGGCCTGCGGTTCCCCGCCTCAACGTCGCACCGCCACCAGCATTGGCAGCCGCGAGAAGTCAGCCACCAGCTTTCCCCCGGCATCCGCCACCACTTCACCCACCACAACCCGAAAGTCCGACGCCACCGGCGCCACAATCGCCTGCGCCGAGCTTCGCCACGGAAACAGCCGCACCGCCACGCGAAGCGCCTCGCTGTCATGCGCCCGCTCGAACGCCAGCACCTCGTCACCCAGCGCGATCGGCAAATAGGTGCCCGCCGCAAAGAGCTTCGGCCACTCGGCCCGCAGCGCCAGCAGCCCGCGGATCAGGCACTGCTTCACCCGCCCATCCCGCCACGTGCTCACCAGTTCGGCCAGTGGACGTTTATCACCCAGCCCCGCAGCGCGCGCCGCAAAATCCACCGGCCGCCGGTTGTCCGGATCGACCATGCTCTGCTCCCAGAACTCCGCCCCCTGATAGATGTCCGGCACGCCCGGCATGGTGAGCTTGAGCGTCGTCAGCACCAGCCCGTTCTGTGCCCCCAGCGGCCCGATCACCGCCTCGAACACGCGGAACCGCGCAAGAAACCGGTTCTCGCCCGCCGCCAGCATGGTGCCGATCACCTGCCGCACAGCGCACTCGTACGCCTCATCCGGCCGCACCCAGGTGCTGCGCAACCGCGCCTCCCGCAACGCCTTTGTCATCGCCCCCACAAGACGCTCGCCGAACCGCGCGAGCTCTGCCGCATCGAGAGGCACCCCGGCGCAAACGCGGTCGGCCATGCCCCGAGCAGCAACTGGAACAACGCATAAAGATCGTTCCGGTCGATCTCCGGCACCCCCATCTCGGCGAGCAACCGCGTCCACTCTGCAACCTCTCGCTGCCACTCCTCCGCCATTCCAGACAGCACCGCGATCCGCGCCCGCGCGTCTTCCCCACGCTTGCTGTCATGGCTCGACGTCCCCAGCATGCTCTGCGGATAGGCCGCCGCCCGCTTTGCCGTCGTCGCGTGATATGCCGCCACCGACAGGCTGAACTTGTCCGGCCGCTGCCCGACATCGGCCGCCGACAGCAGTCGGTTGCACCGGTAGAGCGCCGTATCCTCGAGCCCTTGGCCATCACCGGCCCGCTGAGCTGCTGGATGCGCTGTGCCACGCCGCGCGCCTCGGTCCCGCTGCCGCACGCCACGCTCTCCAGAAAGTCGAACACCGCCGGATCAATCGTCGGCGCCTCCCGCCGCGCGACTTCAATTGCCGCCGCAATAATCGCCCGATCGCCCGCCGTCGCCCCATCGCCATCCACATAGGTCCGATAGACCGGCAGCGACGCCACAAACTGCTTCAGCCCGAGGCCCAGCGCCGTACTCGTCAGGTCGCGCGTTTCCCGCCGTTCGACGGCCAACGCATGCAGCCGCCCCGCCACCGCATCGACCTCCGCCGCCATCTCGAATTCCATGATCGAGAGCTTGGCGTCACGCTCCACTTCCTCGACGCTCGCGCGGTCGCCGGTGAAAGCGACATACCCCGCCGTCAGCGCCGGCTCATCGGTCGGATCGGTGAGAAGCTGCATCGTCTCGCTGGCAAACTCGTAGCCTGTCGTCCCATCGACTTCCCAAACTGCAGGGAGCAACTCGTCCGACGCTACAATCTTCTCGACCACCAGATAGACCGGCTTCGGACAACGCTCCCGCAACTTCCGGCAATAGGCCGCCGGATCGAACAGCCCATCGATGTGATCGACCCGTAAGCCGTCGATCCAGCCTTCTTCCACCAGTTGAAAGGTCAGCCGGTGCACATGCTCGAACACGTCGTCCCGCTCGATCCGCACGCCGGCCAGATCCGAGACGATGAAGAACCGCCGGTAGTTGATGTCATCGGCCGCCACCGAATAGCGCGCCGCCCGCCAGTGCTGCCGGCCGATCAGCCGATCCAGGTCGTCGATCCCCGCCGTACTGCCCAGATAGGCCAGTCGCCGGTCAAGTTCGTGCCGCGCCGGCGTCCCCTCCGCACAAAGCCGCGCCAGCTCGCACTTCAGCGCCGAAACCGTCTGCAGGCCTCCGCCCTCGCTGGCACTCGTGAGCGCCTTGCAGCGCTCGGTGATCGTCTCGAGTCCAGCGATGCCGCCGATCAGCAGTGGATAGCTGGCAAGCGATAGCGGCAGCTTGTGCGTCCCGCCACTCCAGATGGCAAAACCCCCGCCTTCGGCATCGAACTTGGGCAGCAGGTCGCCGGCGCTCAGCGCCTCGCCATATGAGGTCCCAAGAAACAGCACGAGGATCTTGTGGTGCAGCGATGGCTCGGCCGGCATCCAGTTGATGTCGAACCAGTTCGCATACTGGCTCTCCTCGCCCCACTCCAGCACATCGAGCCAGAGCGCATTCTCGTGCCCACCCACCCCCATGTGGTTCGGCACGATGTCGAGCACGATACCGAGCCCCGCCTGCCGGAACGCTCGGGCCATCTCGCGAAAGCCCTCCAGCGTTCCCAACTCCGGATTGAGCACGGTGTGATCCACCGTGTCATAACCATGCGTGCTTCCAGCCCGCGCCTTCAAGATCGGCGAGAGATAAACATGGCTGACCCCCAGCCCACCGAGATACCCCGCCTGCGCCGCCGCATCGGCAAAGGTAAAGTCCTTGTTGAGCTGCAGCCGGTAGGTGGCGCGTGGCGGAACAACGCCCGAACCGACGGCGGAAGGGGACGATGTCGTCAAGCGAGAGCTCCTGCAGCGAACCGCCCGAACCGGGCCGGCACGCATCGAACTGCCATCTCGCCCAACGGTTCCCGGGAAACCGTCGCGAGGTCAGCCCTGCGCGATCATCGCCCGCCAGCCCAACCCGGCATCGGTGTCGCCGCGCGGCCGGTATTCGCAGCCCACAAACCCGCCATAGCCCAGCGCCTCGATGACCGAAAACACCTCGGCATAGTCGAGCACCCCCTCGTCCGGCTCGGCCCGGCTGGGCACCGCCGCGATCTGGATATGCCCGATCAGCGGCAGCATTTTCGTCAGCCGCGCGATCACCTCACCCTGCCCCAGTCCCACATGGTAGCAATCGAACATCATCCGCACGCTCGGCGACCCCACGGCGGCAATGATCTCGGCCACCCGCTCGACCGTGCTGTAAAAGTACCCCGGGCGATCCCGCACATTGATCGCTTCGAGCAACAGCATAACCCTGGCCCGCTCCGCCTCGGCTGCTGCACCACGCAGGTTGCCCAGCAAAGCCGCCGTGCTTTCCGCAGTATCCGGCACCACGCCCGCCATCACATGGATCGAGGTACCGCCCGCGGCCCGGCAATAGTCCAGCGCCTGCCGGAACTGCCGCTCGAACATCGCCTCTCGGCCGGGCACTGCCGCAAGCCCGAACTCGCCGCGCGCCGTCTCGCCCGGCGCCGTATTGATCCCGAGGAGCTTCACGTTGGCCAGTCGGCAGGCCCGGCGCGTCTCCTCCGCCGGCACATCATAGGGCCAGTGCAGCTCGACTGCCGGAAACCCCGCCCGCCCCGCCGCTGCAATCCGCTTGAGCAGTGGTCGGTCGGGCCAAAGGAAACCCAGGTTGGCCGAAAATCTGATCATTCACGCCCCTCCGCGATCGAACCGTTGATCACATTTTTCGCGATTCTACTTTGGTTAACCGACTGGAAGGATCAACCTGTGTACACCCGATAGGTCGAGTAGTTGCGTACCGGAGTACCAGGCAGTCGTGTGGCAAGGTCTGATTGCTAACATTGCCGTTGTTGCGTTGTTCATTTCCCTGTGGGTGCACGCCCAGCAGGTCTTGGAGCTGCGCCCCAGCCGCTATCGAAAGCCGATTTTCGCCGCCGTCATGGGACTGGCGGCCGTTTCGACAATGTGGCTTCCGGTTGAGCTCTTTGGCGGCATCGCCTTTGATCTGAGAGGCTTGCCTATCGCCATGGCCGGCCTGTTCGCCGGGCCGGCAGTCCTCGTCACTGTCGCCATGGTCACCGCCATCCAGTTCCTTATTGGTGGGCCGCTGCTGGGTGCCGGCTTGGCCGCCACAGCGGCAACAGCCGTCGTTTCCGCCACCGCTGCCTTGCTCATCCGCCCGCCCGCGTCGACCATCGTCGGCCTGCTGCTGGGTGCGATATTGGGCCTCGCCAATGGCATCGCCTTTGCTGCCCTGACCCCTGCCCAGACTGCGGTGGAACGCCTTGTGACCGGAGGCGCCATCAGTTTTGCGGCCGGCCTGGGCACGCTGCTGTGCGCTTTGGCACTCATTCTGGGCAAGCGCTTGGCCGGCGAACGCGCCCTGATGCGCGCCGCCGTTGCCCAGGCACCCGACATCTTCTTTGCCCGTGACCGCCTCGGACGCTTCGTCGCCGCCAATATCGGCCTGGCGCGGGCCTTTGGTCGCAGCCGTCCCGACGAACTCATTGGCCTGACCTATTCGGACGTGTTCCCCGCCGACCGTGCAGCAGCCCTCTCGCAAGCCGACGCCGAGATCATGGCCACCGGCGGCAGCATGGCAGACATCCCGGAACAACTGCCCGGCGCCGATGGACAGATGCGTCTGTTCTCGACCTCCAAGTCCGCGCTGCGCGACAGCGACGGCACTGTCATCGGCATTGCCGGCGTGACCCGCGACGTCACCGAACGCCACCGGCTCGAAGCCGAAGCACAGCGCGACCACGCGCTGGTTACCTTCGCCCTGGCCGAGATGTCCGATGGCCTCGCCATGTTCGACCCCAATGGCGTCCTGGTGCTCTGCAACGACCGCTACACCGAGACCTTCCCGCTCACCGGCCACATTCGCCGCCCCGGCGCCACAGTCCGGCAGATCATCGAGGCCGTCGCCGAAACCGGCGAAGAGGTCGGCATACCGGAAGACCCGGTCGAGCGCGAACGCTGGATCGAAAACACCGTCAACGGCATCAAGCGCGAAGCGCAGGTTGAATTCAGCATCTCCAACGGCCGCTGGGTGCAACTGCGCACGCGTCCGACCAAGGATGGTTCTTCGCTGGTCGTCGTCTCCGACATCACCGCCATCAAGAACTCCGAGCTCATGCTGCAGGGCATGACCGATCAGCTCAAGGAACTGGCCACCACCGACGGTCTCACCGGCCTCCTCAACCGTCGCTCGCTCGATCAGGTGCTGGCCGCCGAACTCGCCCGCACCGTGCGCGAGCGCCAGCCCATCAGCCTGCTGATGATCGATGTCGATCGCTTCAAGGCCTATAACGACCGCTACGGCCACCCGGCCGGCGACAAGTGCCTGAAACTCGTCGCCAACAGCCTGCGCGAAGCGGCCCTCCGCCCCGGCGACTCGCTTGCCCGCTATGGCGGCGAGGAATTCGTCGCCGTACTGCCCAATACCGACGAAGACGGCGCCTACGTCCTCGCCGAGCGCCTGCGCCGCAGCCTGCGCGACCTTGGCCTGCCGCACGAAGGCAGCGAGAAGGGCCTCGTCACCGTCAGCGTCGGCATCGCCTGCTATCCTGGCACTGTCATCGAGCGCACCGAGGCCGAATTGCTGCGCCGCGCCGATCAGGCCCTCTACGACGCCAAGGCCGCCGGCCGCGACCGCGTCACCGGCTTCCGCCACACCCACGAAGTCGTCCCCCGCCGCCTCCTCGACGGCACCCGCGTCGCCGTAAGGTAGACAGAGCAATCTCAGTCGGGACTCCCCTCCCCCTCTGAGGGGAGGGGGGACCCGCGCAGCGGGTGGGTGGGGGTCCATCAGCCGCCCGCCAAACTCACCCCCCAATCCGACTGTCATCCCTGCGAAAGCAGGGATCCAACTATCCCCTCGCGCCAGCCGAGAAATGGACCCCAGCCTTCGCTGGGGTGACAGCTGGCGGTAGGCCACGTCACCAGGCGTTGCCCCCGCCTCTAGTTCAGCAAGTCAAACGCATCGCCCCAGGTATCCGCCACCGAATACCCCTGCGGATAGGGGTCGGACGGATCATGCCCGATCTGATGGATCCCATGGATCCAACCCCGCCCCGCAATGGACGGCACCACCGCCGGCCGCCCCGCCACCGTCGTCGCCTGGGCACAACCCACCTCGAACCGCGACCCGATGATAGAGCGCGCGGTGAACGTGTCGCCCGGCTTCACCAAGCCCCGCGCCGCCGCCACCGCCAGCCGCGCCGAATTGCCCGTCCCGCAGGGGGACCGGTCAATCCGCCCCGGCGCCAAAATCGTCGCCCCGACCAGCTCGCCATTCGCCAGCGTATCGGTGAACATCGTGTAGGAAATCCCCCGCATCGACGCGATCTCCGGATGCTGGATCGTCAGTTGCGCATTCACCGCCCGATGGATCGCCGTCCCCGCCTCCACCAGCCGCTTGGCCTCCGCCGGCACAATCGAGAGCCCCAGCGGTTTGGGGTCGATCAGTGCATAAAAGATCCCACCGTATCCGATATCGAGCTTCACCTGCCCGAGCCCCTCGACCTCTACCGTCACATCGAGCTGGTCGGCAAAGCTCGGGTTCATGGTGAGCTTTACTTCCTCGCACTTCCCATCCCGGCAGCGCGCCCGCGCCGTCACCAGACCCGCCGCCGTATCGATCCGCACCACCGTCTCCGGCTCGTGCATCTCCAGCATGCCGGTCTCGAGCAGTACCGTCGTAAGGCAGATCGAGTTGCTGCCCGACATGGCATGCGCCTTGTCGCCCTGCAGCACCAGAAACCCCACATCGGCATCCGGCCGCGTTGGCGGACAAATCAGCAGCGTGCTCATCGCCGCATGGCCGCGCGGCTCGAACACCAGGAAGCGCCGCAGCGCGTCCCCCGCTTCCGTCTCGTTGATATAGCGGAGCTTGGCTTCCATCGTATCGCCCGGAATGGCGATCACCCCGCCCGTCACCACCCGGCCGACTTCGCCCTCGGCATGTGCCTCGACCAGCGTCACCGTCTTTGCCCAGCGCATTGCTCTCTCCTTGCGGCTCGCCCCGTTCCTAGCACAAACCAGACTGCCCGCAACGCTGTCGACATCTTGCCGACATTGATGTCAGCCGATACAACGCCGCGATTCCAAAAGGCTCTCCCGATGCAAAAATCTGATTTCCGCGGCGTTCTCCCCGCCCTCACCACCCGTCTCACTGCCGACCAGGAGGTCGATCACGCCGCGCTCTCCGCCGACGTCGAATTCCAGATTTCGGCCGGGGTCGATGCGCTGATCATGTGCGGTTCGCTCGGCGAAGCCTCGAGCCTTGACCGCGCCGAAAAGCTGGCCATCGCCCGCACCGCGCTCGACGCCGCTGCCGGCCGCGTCCCCGTGCTCCTGACCATCGCCGAAGATTCGACCCGCAATGGCGCGTCCCTCGCCGCCGAAGCCGAACAACTCGGCATTGCGGGCCTGATGGTTCTCCCCGCCATGCGCTATCTCGCCGACACGCGCGAGGTCATCGCCCATTATCGCGCCGTCGCCGCTGCCTCGGGTCTGCCGATCATCGTCTACAACAACCCCCTCGCCTACGGCATCGACATCACCCCGGCCGCCCTCGCCGAGCTGGCCGATGAGCCCAAATTCGTCGCCGTCAAGGAATCCACCGGCGACACTCGCCGCATCAACGAAACGCTCAACGCCCTGGGCGACCGCTACCAGCTCCTCACCGGCGTCGACGACCTCGCGCTCGAAAGCCTCGTCCTCGGTTGTGTCGGCTGGATCGCCGGCCTCGTCGTCGCCTTCCCGCGTGAAACCGTCGCCATCTACAAACTCGTGCAGCCGGCCGCATCGCCGAGGCGATGGAAATCTACCGCTGGTTCCTGCCGCTCCTCCACATGGATATCGGCCCCAAATTCGTCCAGAACATCAAGCTGGTCGAGCATCTGGTCCGCGGCGTCTCCCCCGTCACCCGCGCCCCCCGCCTACCCTTGGTCGGAGCTGAGGACGCCCACATCCGCGCCCTCACCGCCCACGGCCTCGCCACTCGCCCCGACCTCTCCAAATACGGCTTCTAGAATAGTCGCCTAGATCACGCAGTCGGGACTCCCTCCCCCTTGCGGGCTTCGAGCCAGCCGTAAGGCGAAATCGCTCCAGTGGAGCGATTTCAGGCGAGAAGGCCATGAGGCCTATGGCCGAATGGCAGAGGGGGGACCCGCGCAGCGGGTGGGTGGGGGTTGAGAGCCCCTGTTCCCTAATAGCCTCACTCCTGAGCCTGTCGAAGGACCGAGGGCATGGCGACGGCCAGGGCGCGAACACCAAAT
>JACDQI010000078.1 GCA_015657675.1 Devosia sp. | reverse complement strand
CTCCACGACCTACGGTCCTTCGACGAGGCTCAGGATGAGTCTACTGGGGGCGGGTCGCTTACCGTGATGAGCCTCATGGTGAGCTTGTCGAACCACGAGGCGGGCAGCCACGACCTCGTCCTTCGACAAGCTCACCATGAGGCTCAAAACGACCTGTGTGAGAACAGAATTACTGCACCCGCCCCTGCCCCACCAACGCGTCCAGCGTCAGGGCCATGACCTTGGCGGCATCGAGCATGTCGTCGACGCCGACATATTCGTCGGGCTGGTGCGCGAGATCGAGGATGCCCGGGCCATAGGCGATGCAGTTGTGCATGCGGCCGATACGGTCGATGTGCTTCTGATCGTAGGTGCCGGGGGAGACGACATATTCGGGCGCGAGGCCCAGCACGCTGGAAATGGCGCTGGCGACCGCGGTGACGACCGGCGAGTCCTTGGCCGTCATCGTCGGCGGAATGGTCCAGAGATCGCGCACTTCGTAGCGGAACTCGGGGCGCTCGGACTTCACCGTTTCTAGCAAGTCGATCATTTCCTGGCGCACGGCCTCGGGGCTTTCCTCGATGAGGTAGCGCCGGTCGATGATCATGCGGGCCGAATGCGCCACGACGGGGGCCGGGAAACCGTCGAACCCGTCTTCGGGCTCGGGCTGGCCGCCATGCAGCGAATTGATGTTGAGGGTCGATTGCCGCGCCTGTGGCGGCACCACCGGCATGGCGGTGGTGCGCTGGGCCAGCGCCGGGAACAGCTCGTCCTCCATGCGGGCGATCACCGCCCCCATGTGGCGGATGGCACTGTCGCCGAGGAACGGCATCGAACCATGCGCGATGCGGCCCTTGGTTTCGATCTCGGCCCACCAGACGCCGCGATGCCCCAGGCAGATCCGCTCCTTGTTGAGCGGCTCCGGGATGATGACGTGCTGCACCCGCTCGGGGGTGAAAAAGCCCTGCTTGGCGAGATAGGCGACGCCGCCGAAGCCGCCGGTTTCTTCGTCGGCCGTGGCGGAAATCTCGATGGCACCATCGAACTGCGGGAACACTTCGGCAAAGGCCTCGGCGGCGATGATCGAGGAGGCAAGGCCACCCTTCATGTCGCAGGTGCCGCGGCCATAGATGCGGCCATCCTTGAGCTCGGCGCCGAACGGATCAAAGGTCCAGCCGGAGCCGGTTTCGACCACGTCATGATGCGAGTTGAAATGCACGGTGTCACCGCGCCCGCCGCCCTCGCGCCGCGCCACGAGGTTCCAGCGCGGATAGCGATCGCTGTCGCCGGGCGTGCCTTCGGCGCGGACCAGCTGCGTGGTGTAGCCGGACTTGGCCAGCCGCCTTTGCACATACTCGCAGATCTCGAGATAGGCCTCGCCCGGCGGGTTGACGGTGGGGATGCGGATGAGGTCCTGGGTCAGCGCGATGAGATCATCGCGTCGGGCATCAATGGCGGCGGCAAGTCGGTCGTGGCGGCTCGTATTGGGCATGCGGGGTGGTCTCGGTCAGGGAGGCCTCGAACCTGCGGCGCGCACCCTGCCCTGTCAACCGCTTCCGCCTCAGCCGAGCTCGAGCGTGGTGATGCCGAAAATGCGCTCGGTCGGCAGCGCCGGGGCGGGGCCGAGATACATGCGGGCGGTTTCGAAAGCGGGTCGCGCGCTACCGCTCCGCTCCCGGCAGCGGCATGCGTTCGACTTCGCGCAGCATCTCGATGAAGGCGTCGACGGCGGTTTCGACCGTAACGCGGCCTTTCTCGGCAGTGGCGAGGTGCGCTTCGCCGGCAGCGCCGAGCGGGTGGATGTCGGACGCGATCCAAGCGTAGCTCAGCATGCCGGTGGGGCGGAGGTATTTGTAGGCCTGCTCGTCGCGCTGCGCGACGGACGGATAGTCCTGCAACGCCGCGGTGTTCACCAGCTCTGGGCGAAGATGCATGACCAGCGAGGTCTCGCTATCGCCGCCATGGATGCCGTAGCGGTTCTCGATGTCCGAGTAGATGTCCTTGGGCCAGAAGTGGCTCCAGCCGGCTTTCACCGCCAGCATGCCGCGCTGCACCCGCAGCTCGCGGGCGATGATGTCGAGCATCGAGACGTTGCCGCCGTGGCTATTGACGAACACCACTTTGCGAATGCCGGTGCGGGCAATCTCGAGCCCGATCTGCGTCCAGGCTTCGATCAGGTTGGTGGCGACGCCGCTGATGGTGCCGTGCTGCCAGATATGCTCGTTGGACTTGCCCACCGCCTGCACCGGCAGGATGCGGATATCGAGATCGGCGGGCGCGCGCTTCACCAGGAGGTCGAGGTGGCCCTGGTTGATGATCGTGTCGGTACCGACCGGCAGATGCGGCCCATGCTGCTCGATGGCCGCAACCGGGAAGATCGCGATGGTCCTGTTGGGATCGAGCCCATGGAATTCGGTGGCGGCAAAGTCATTCCACCAGATCTTGCGATAGGTCATGTCGATACTCTTCAGGCCGGGCCGGCGGCAATGGCTTCGATCTCGACGACGAATTCGGGACGGGCAAAGCCGGAGACGATCATCAGCGTCGAGGCGGGATAGGGTTCGGCAAAGAGCGCGTTGCGCACTGCCATATACTGGGCGAGGTGCTCGCGACCGGAGACGAAGGCGTTGATGCGCACAATGTTCTGCAGCGTCATGCCGGCTTCCGCGAGGATCGCAGCGATGTTCTCGAAACAGAGTTTTGTCTGCCCGGCACAGTCGGCCGGCACGACCTTGTCGGCGGCGATGCCGAGCTGGCCCGAACAGAACACGAGCCGCGAACCCGGCGCGACCTCGATGCCGTGACTATAGGGCGCGAAGGGCGGATGAATCTGGCTGGGTGAAAGGGACTTATGCACGGCGGCCTCGGTGTGTATGCTCAACTAACAGCCAAGATAGACCAAAGCCAAGCCCTAAACCGACCCAGCTTGCCGCTTATTTCGGCAAATCCTGAAATGACGCATTTTTGGGCTTTTCATTTGCCCAGCGGCGCGGAATGGTGCGGGACAGTGCCATGTGGGCACCAACTTTTCCGACGCCGCGGAGGTCCCGCGGAAGAACATTAACAGGGGAGACTGATCAATGTTCGACTTCAAGAAAGTGCTCGGCGCCGGCTTGGCCGTGCTCGCACTGGGCGCCACGCCCGTGCTCGCGCAGGACAAGGTAACCTATGGTACCGACTGGCTACCCCAGGCCGAGCATGGCGGCTTCTACCAGGCCGTTGCTGACGGCACCTATGCCAAGTACGGCCTCGACGTCACCATCGTCCCGGGCGGCCCGCAGGCGGCCAACCGCGCGCTGCTGATCGCCGGCAAGATCGACTTCTACATGGGCGGCGTGCTGAGCTCGCTGGACAGCGTCAAAGAAGGCATCCCGATGGTCACCGTCGCGGCGCTGTTCCAGAAGGACCCGCAGGTGCTCATGACGCACCCGGACGCCGGCTATGAGACCTTTGCGGACCTGGCCAAGGCCGAAAAAATCATCATGGGCAAGGATCTGCTCGTCACCAAGTTCGAGTGGATGAAGAAGAACTTCGAAGGCTTCAAGGACGAGCAGTACGTCCCCTACACCTTCAACCCCGCCCCGTTCATCGCCGACCCCAAGTCGGTGCAGCAGGGCTACATCACCTCCGAACCCTATGCGGTCGAAAAGGAAGGCGGCTTTGTGCCGAAACTCTTCCTCTTTGCTGACGAAGGCTACAACGCCTATTCGACCACCATCGAAACCAGCCAAAAGCTGGTCGATGAAAAGCCGGACCTGGTGCAGCGCTTCGTCGATGCCTCGATCATCGGCTGGTACAACTACCTCTACGGCGACAATGCCGCTGCCAACGCGCTCATCAAGAAGGACAATCCTGAGATGACCGACGAGCAGATCGCCTTCTCGATCGCCAAGATGAAGGAATACGGCATCCTCGTCTCCGGCGACGCCGAGACCAAGGGCATCGGCTGCATGACCGAAGAGCGCTATGGCGACTTCTTCAACAAGCTCGCCGGCATCGGCCTCTACGAGGCTTCGCTCGACTGGAAGAAGGCCATCAACACCAGCTTCACCTGCAAGAGCGTGGGCATCGAGCTGGTGAAGTAAGCCAACAGGCCCTGGTGAGCCCGGACCTCGTGGTTCGACAAGCTCACCATGAGGTCCTTGGAAACATCACCATGAGGGTTGCAGAGCCCTTATGGTGAGCCGGTCGAACCACGAGGGCGTGGCACGATTTGCCCGCCACGCCCGCGCGGCCCCAGCCCGCGCCCTTATTGTGTATCAGCGAAGAGCACGTCCTTGTCCGAACACGCCACCGCAGTGACCGACCGCGCGTCCAGCCGCGCCGTCGTCAGCATGCGCAACGTCTCCAAGATTTTTTCCAACGGCACGCTTGCCCTGTCGAACATGTCGCTCGACGTGATGCGCGGCGAGTTTTTGAGCCTGCTCGGCCCCTCGGGCTGCGGCAAGTCGACGGCGCTGCGCATCATCGCGGGACTGGGCGGCGCCAGCTCGGGCAGCATCGACTGGCCCTCGTCCAAGATCAATTCCCGTGGCCTGCCGGAAGGCGATGTCGGCTTCGTCTTCCAGGAACCCACGCTGATGCCGTGGCAGACCGTGTTCGGCAATGTCTACCTGCCGCTGCGGTTGAAGGGCGTCAGCAAGACTGCCGCCCGCCCGCAGATCATGGAAACACTGGCCTCGGTCGGGCTCGCCGACTTCGAAAAATCCTATCCGCGCGAACTTTCGGGCGGCATGAAGATGCGCGTCTCGATTGCCCGCGCTCTCGTCACCAAACCCAAGCTGCTGCTGATGGACGAGCCCTTCGCGGCGCTCGACGAAATCACCCGGCAAAAGCTCAATGACGACGTGCTGCGCCTCTGGCACCAGACCGGCATCACGGTGATCTTCGTCACCCACTCGGTGTTCGAGAGTGCCTTCCTCTCCAACCGTATCGTGGTGATGCGCGCCCGGCCAGGCCAGGTGTTCTCCGACATGGAGATCTCGACCTCGACCGATCGCGACGAAAACTATCGCACCTCTGAAGAATACCGGGCGGTGACAGACAAGGTGTCGCGCGCCCTGCACGATGCCATCCACGCCGGAGATGCGCGATGAGCCAACAAAACCTGGGCCCCGGCAGTTCGGCAGAAGCCGGCACCGACAGCGCCGTCGCCATCATCGCCCCAAAGACCTCGAGCAGCGAGAAGGTGCTGCGCATCGTCGTGCCGGTTGTGATGCTGCTACTGGCCATTGCTGCCTGGTACGCGGTGGTGATCATCAACGGCATCCCGCGCTACATCCTGCCGAGCCCCTCCGATGTCGCCGGTTCGCTTTATGGCGACTGGGGCACGCTCTTCCCGGCCTTGCTGGTCACCGTCCGCATCACCTTTTCGGCGCTGATCCTGGCGCTGATCGGCGGCGTGCTGATGGCGATCATCCTGGTGCAGTCGCGCTGGATTGAACTGGCGCTCTTCCCCTTCGCGGTGATCCTGCAGGTCACCCCGATCATCGCCATCGCGCCGCTGCTGCTGATCTATACGCCGGACACGCAAACCGCGCTGTTGATCTGCGCCTTCCTGGTCGCCTTCTTCCCGATCCTTTCGAACACCGTGGCGGGACTAAAGAGCGTCGACCACAACCTGCTCAATCTCTTCGACCTCTACGGCGCCTCGCGCTGGCAGACGCTGGTCTACCTGAAGATCCCGGCGGCCCTGCCCTACTTCATGGCGGGCCTGCGTATCGGTGGTGGTCTGGCGCTGATCGCCGCCGTCGTCGCCGAGTTCGCAGCCGGCTCGGCCGGTCAGGGTGCAGGCCTCGCTTTCCGATTGCTGGAGTCGCAATACCGACTCAACATCCCGCGCCTCTTTGCGGCGCTGGTGCTGCTGACCGGAACGGGCGTTGCGATCTTCGGGCTGACCTCTCTGGTCTCCTGGCTAGCGCTGCGGCGCTGGCACGAGAGTGCCCTCAAGCGGGAGAACTGATGTGAAGTTCAAGCGGCACACCCCCCTCCCAGCCTCCCCCACAAGGGGGGGAGGTG
>JACDQI010000077.1 GCA_015657675.1 Devosia sp. | reverse complement strand
TGGCGGCGAACAACAAGCTTCTGGGCAATTTCGACCTCGCCGGCATTCCGCCGGCGCGCGCGGCGTGCCGCAGATCGAAGTCACTTTCGACATCGACGCCAACGGCATCGTCAACGCTCGGCCAAGGACAAGGGCACCGGCAAGGAGCAGGTGATCCGCATTCAGGCTTCGGGCGGTCTCAGCGACGCCGATATCGAGCGCATGGTCAAGGAAGCCGAGGCCAATGCCGAAGGCGACAAGAAGCGTCGTGAGGCAGTGGAAGCCAAGAACCAGGCCGAATCGCTGATCCATTCGACCGAAAAGTCGCTCAAGGACTATGGCGACAAGGTCACCGCCGACGAAAAGGGCGCCATCGAGACGGCAATCACCGATCTCAAGGGCGTGCTCGACGGCGAGGACGCCGACCTGATCAAGGAAAAGACCGGCGCACTGGCGGAAGCCTCGATGAAGCTGGGCGAGGCGATGTACAAGCAGAGCCAGGCGGAAGCCGAGGCCAAGGCCCAGGGTTCGGACAAGGCCGAGGATGACGATGTCGTCGATGCCGAGTTCGAAGAGGTCAAGGACGACAACCAGAAGTCGGCCTAAGCGCTTCAGGTTTCAGAGCATGAAAGGGGTCCGGCGCGAGCCGGGCCCCTTTTGCTTTTGTTCCACGTGAATCACTGCGCCGGGGCGATGTGCCGGAGCACGTAGCTGGCCTTGGCCTGATCGTAGTCGAGCACGTCCATGCCGCCGTCGGGCCGGGGATGGATGGCTGAGCCCGAGATGGCAAATTCAGCGAGCAGGGGATCGGGATTGTCCTTCAAACCCTGGAGGCCAGCGCCGGCAAAAGTGCTGACCCGACCATCGGGGTCGGCGGCAAGAATGCGGAAATTGTCGAAGAAAAAGGTTTCGCCGCTTGGTCCGACGGCAACTGGATAGCCAAGGTCGGGCGTAGCCAGGGAGCTGGTGCCGACGGGCTTCAGGGTTTTGGGGTCGAGCAGGATGCGGCGCCAGGTGCTTTCCGAATCGGCGGTTCCGGGGTCGAGCAGGTAGGCTGAGAGCACTCCGGACGAGTCGCGGGCAAGGCCGACAAAGCTAATGGCTTCGGCAATGGCGCGATCAGGCTCGAGGTCGATGACATTGAGCTGCCAGATGCCGTCGTGGCGGGCAACATCGAAAAGCAGGATCGGCATGTTTCCAAGGCCGCCGCCGCCAGAAAGGGCGACAAACCGGTCTGGGCCAAGCGAGGCGGCGGCAGAAAAGATCAGAAAGCGAAACTCGTTTAGTACGACGCCCTCAACGGCACGGGGCGGGATGACTGCTTCGACGGGGCTGCCGACGGGGCCGTAGCTGAAGCGGACGCGGGGCGGCTCGGCCTCGGGATCGCTGCCCGCATCGATGACGAAGGGCGAGCCATCGGGGGCGAAAACAATGTGGCGCTGTTCATATGTCAGGACGCTTTCGGCCACGGCGCCGCCGACAGCGAGGGCCGCGCCCGTGGTCACCGCTCCGGCGCGGCCTGAAGCGGGGTACTGGCGTGCCTGCCAGTAGGGCAGCAAATGGATGGCATAGAGTTCAGCGAGCGACGGGAGATCGGCGGCCTGCAGCAAGGCGTGGCGGACAAAGAACGCCGAGGCGTAGGGCGTCATGCTGTCTTCGGTCGGCTGCTCGACAGCAAGGACGCGGCAGTCTGCTTCGAGGGCGGCGAGCGTGGGCACATCGTAGCGATATTGGGGGGCAATCTGGCTGTTGATCTCGTCGATCAGGGCGCGATAGCGGCGCTGCAGGGCAGCAATCCGGGCATCGAGGGCGGCCACTTCCTCAAGCAAGGCGGCAGCGAGACGGTCGGCGAGGTATTCGCGGCAGTTGATGGCATAGTCGTAGCGCGCTTCGTGCTCGGGGTCGTACCGGTAAGTGAGAGCGTGACCATATTCATGCGCGGCGAGCAGGAACTGGTTGAAGTTGGCCAGCAGCGCCGCTTCGGTCTCGTCCGCAAAAAAGGCGCGCCAGTCCCAGCGTCCTTGGGTGAGGACGGCGGACCAGTTGTCCCAATAGGGCGCGACCTCGGCGGGCTTGGGCAGCTCGGAGAGCATGATCACTTCGGTGTACTGATTGTACCAGTTGACGATCTGGTCGAACGCCTGATTTTCCCAGGTGAGGGTGTCGTTCACCGAGATACCGGCGTCCCGGTAATGGTCGGTGACGAAGCGCTCGACGGTGGCGGTGTCGCTTTGTTCAAGCGCCCGATAGAGCGCATCAACGTCTGCTGCCCGCACCAGCTGAACGGAGACGAAAGCGACCAGCAAACCCAAAATCCAGCGCATGATTGACCGTTCCCCGCCCAGGTTCCAATGGGAGCCAAAGCTGCGGCCCTCGGTCAAGCCCCAGAGTTACCCAAGCGCTGCCCTAATGTCTTCACACATGCCGTTCAGAGAGCGGCTGGGTCGCACTCCCGGCAGACATCCGGCCACGGATGGTGGAGCGCAGTCGAAACGACCGGTTGCGGGACCGGGTATAAAGGGCACATTCATGTCATCGATCGTTATCCGCAGCTTTGCGGAGAACCGCAGCCTTTATGCGCCGGCGGGTGGCGAGCGTCGGGTGGATGCGGATATGGCGCATCTCCTGTCGCTGCTCGAAAAGATGGAGCCCAAGCGGGTCGAGACGCTGAGCGTGGTTGAAGCACGGGCGCAGCCGACGCTCGCCCAAGCCTTGCGGAAGATTCTCCGTGATCCGCAGGACGACCAGGGCGTAGCGATGGAATTCCGGGTCATCCCGGGCCCGGCCGGCGACATCAGGGCGCGGGTCTATACCCCCAAGATCCTGGTACCTGGCGTATCGACGCCGCTGCTCCTTTATGTCCACGGCGGCGGCTTTGTGCTGGGTGATCTCGATGAAGCCGACACAGCGCCTCGCATGCTGGCCAAGCGGCTGGGGGCGATCGTCGTCTCGACGCACTACCGGCAAGCGCCAGAGAATGTCTTTCCGGCGGCACATGAAGATGTGCTGGCGGCCTGGCGCTGGGTGCAGGCGCATGGCGAGAGCCTCGGCGCCGATCTTGAACTGACCGCCGTCGTTGGCGAGGGCTCGGGCGGGAACCTCGCGGTCAATCTCTGCCTCGATGCCAAAGCCGCGGGCCTCGCGGTCCCCAAGCATCTGGCCTTGATCTCACCGATGGCGGGAACGGATTTCGGCCTCAGCTCGCATGCCGAGAACCGCACGACGCTGCCGCTCAACTCGGCGGCGGTGGAGTGGTTCTATTCGAAATATGCGCGCGACGCGCTCGACCTCAAGAGCCCGCAGCTCAACCTGATCGACCGCGCCGACCTCAACGGCCTGCCGGCGACCACGATCATCCTGCCCGAACTCGATCCGCTGCGCAGCGAAGGCGAGCAGTTGGCGCAGGCGCTGCGCCGCTCGGGAGTCTGGGTGGATTGCACGGTCTATGATGGTGTGACGCACCAGTTCTTCAATCTGGCGCAGGCGGTCAACAAGGCGATGTTTGCGCTCAGCCAGGTGACCCGCAACATCAACAGCAGTTTCGGCCGGACCTGAGGGTTATCCCCGCTGTCTTGCCAATCCATGCCAATCGTGACCGTGCGCACCACTTGTGTGCTGTCGCTGCTATGGTAAGAGCGGATGACGATACCTATCTAGGGCGCTTAGCGGGCGCAGCGCCCTCCGTGGCGGCGCGTATTCAGGAAAGCCGGATTGGCAAAACGCGATTTTTACGAAGTGCTCGGCGTGGCCAAGGGCTCCGACGAAGCAGCGCTCAAGAGTGCATATCGCAAGCTGGCAATGCAGTTCCACCCGGACCGCAACCCCGGCAACCCGGATGCTGAGCAGCAGTTCAAAGAAGTGTCGGAGGCCTACGACACGCTCAAGGACCCGCAAAAGCGCGCGGCCTATGACCGGTTTGGCCATGCCGCGTTCGAAAACGGCGGCGGCCGCGGTGGTCCGCAGGGCTTTGGTCCCGAATTCACCTCGTCGATGTCCGATATCTTCGAAGACATCTTCGGCGACTTCATGGGTGGACGTGGCGGGCGCGGCGGTGGCCAGTCACGGCTGCGCGGCTCGGACCTGCGCTACAATCTCGAAATCTCGCTCGAAGAGAGCTTTCAGGGCCGCACCGTCGAAATCGACGTGCCGACGCTGGTCGGCTGCACCACCTGCGAGGGATCAGGCGCCAAGCCGGGCACCGGTATGTCCACCTGCCGGCAGTGCAACGGCCACGGCAAGGTGCGCGCGGCGCAGGGCTTTTTCACTATCGAGCGGACCTGCCCCGTCTGTCAGGGCCGCGGCCAGATTCTCGAGCAGCCCTGCACCGATTGCGGTGGACAGGGTCGCCGGCAGGAGAACCGCACGCTGAGTGTCGACATCCCCAAGGGGATCGAGGACGGGACACGTATTCGGCTCGCCGATGAGGGCGAGGCCGGTTTGCGCGGCGGACCGCCAGGCGATCTCTACATTTTCATTTCGATCAAGCCGCACGACCTGTTCCAGCGCGACGGCGCCGATCTTTATGCCCGGGTGCCGATCGCGATGACGACGGCGGCGCTAGGTGGCGAGTTCGAGGTGCCGACGCTCGATGGCACGCGCGCCAAGGTGAAGGTCGCGGCCGGCACTCAGCCGGGCCAGCGCGTCCGGCTCAAGACCAAGGGCATGCCGATCCTCCGCACCAAGGACTTTGGCGACCTCTACGTGCAGCTCGATGTCGAGACGCCGCAGAACCTGAGCAAACGGCAGCGTGAACTGCTCGAGGAATTCCACCGCGAGTCGACCGAAAATTCGCCGACCAGCGATGGCTTTTTCGACAAGCTCAAGAAGATGTTCGACGCCTAGCGCCAGGAGATGACGTTGACCGAAGGCCCGCAGAAGACCGCCATCACGCTCTGCGGGTCGATCCGCAAGGGATCGGTCAACGAGATCCTCCGCCGGCACGTGTCGGGCAAGCTTCGCGAGGCCGGTGTCGCAGTGACCGATCTCAGCCTTGCCGATTTCGACATGCCGATCTTCAACGAGGATCTTGAGCCGGACAACGTGCCCGAGAGCGCCGGCCGGCTGGCCGAGGCTTTCCGGACACACGACATCGTCCTCATCATCACCCCCGAATACAATGGCGGGCTGCCGCCGCTGGTCGTCAACACGCTCGCCTGGCTGAGCCGGCAGAAACTCAGCCCGTTCAGGCACGCGGTTTTCGGCATTGGCGGGGTGAGTTCGGGAAAGTATGGCACCATATGGGCCCAGTCCCACCTGCGCGAAACGCTCTCCAAGATCGGTGCGCTGGTGGTGCCGACCCTGCTCGGCGTCGGTCCGAATGCCGAGGCGTTCGACGCCAATGGCGTGCCGGTGGAATCGGCGATCACCTACAAGGTGGGGCAGATGGTCAAGGAACTGACCCACTTTTCGCGCGGCGGCATTTGAGCCATGGCTTACGCGCTCTACATCAGCCACCCGCAGGTGGTGGTGGATCCGAGCGTGCTGGTGCCCAACTGGAGCCTCTCTGAACGCGGTCGCGAACGGGCCGCGGGCTTTGCCGGCGCGACGATGGTCAAGGGGCTGAAGCGGCTGGTGTGCAGCGACGAGGTGAAGGCGCAGGAAACCGCGGCGATCCTTGGCGAGGCGCTCGGCATCGCGGTGGAGGAGCGCGACGGGTTCGAGGAGATCGATCGTTCAGTGCCCGGCTATGTGCCGGTGGACCGGTTCGAGGAACTCGCCAATCTCTGCTTTGCACAGCCGGAGCAGTCGGCTGAGGGTTGGGAGCGGGCCGTGGACGCGCAGGCCCGCGTGGTTGCGGCGTTCCAGGCGGTGATCGCCGACCACGACGTCACGCAGCCAATCGGTTTTGTCGGCCATGGCGGCGTCGGCACGCTACTCAAGAGTTTTCTGACGCACCGCCCGATCTCGCGTGCCGGCGACCAGCCACTGGGCGGCGGCAATGCCTACATCATCCGCCTGCCCGACGGCCCGCTGCTGGGCGACTGGACGCCGTTCGAGCGCTTCGCGGGTTTTGGGGAGTAGCGAAGCCTCTCAGTCGGGTCACCCTCCCCCGCAAGGGGGGGAGGTGCCCGAGAGTTTAGTGCAAGCTTACTCCCCCGACTTCCGGCCCTCCAGCCAAGGCTCCAGTCCAAACAGATCAATGGCATCCTCCATCGCGGCGGCGAGGCGATCGAGGCGGGCCGGGTCGTGGTTGATTTCGCGGAGGCGAACCGGACCGGCGAGCGGCGCTTCGCTGACGATGCGCGCGCCTTCCGGGGTGATGGCGATATCGCGGGCGCGGCGGTCGTCGGGATTGCGACGGACCTGGCAGAGGTCCTTGCGGCGGAGGCCGTCGATCGCCTGGCCGAGCGTTGCCGGATGCATGACCAGCGCCTTGCGCAGCGCCGCCAACGGTAGCTGCGGCCGTTCACCGAGAATGCGGAGTACGTCCAGCTGCAGGGCGGTTATACCGTGGCGCGCCTTGAGGTCGGCCTCGAACGCATCGACGGCGCGTTGCAGCCGGACCCAGGCGACCGTGACGGAAAGGGCTTGCAGCTGCATGGGGGCTCGGGAATCGAAACGGGCCTCCGGAATACAGCCGGTGGGGATGCTATGGCAACATAGCAAACCCGCCGAAGCTTGCCCTTGCCCCCGAACCATGGCAGGGAGCGGAAAATGGAGGGTGGCATGAGCAATGTGATCGTCGCGCTGGATCTCGATAGCCGGAAAGAGGCGGAGGCGCTGATCGACGTGCTCAGCGGCCGGGCCGACTTCTACAAGATCGGCTATCAGCTGTTTTACGGCGGCGACGGCTTTGCCCTGGGCAAGGACCTGCTGCGTGCCGGCAAGAAGGTGTTCTTCGACCTTAAAATGCTGGACATCGACAACACGGTCGAAAAGGGCATCGCGGCGATCGCGGCCACGGGGGCGACGATGGTCACTGTCCACGCCTATCCCAAAACCATGCGGGCGGCGGCAAAGGCAGCGGCCGGCACCAAGCTCTGCGTGCTGGGCGTCACGGTGTTGACCTCGATGGACGACGCGGATGTGCGCGAAGCCGGCTATGCCCGAGACGCGGCCGGGCTGGTGATGCTGCGGGCCGAGCAGGCCAGAGACGCCGGCATTGGCGGCCTCGTCTGTTCGCCGCAGGAAGCCCGGATGGTGCGCGACATCGTCGGGCCAAAGCTTGCCATCGTGACGCCGGGCGTTCGTCCAGCCGGTTCGGCGATGGGCGACCAGAAACGGGTGATGGGTCCGCGCGAAGCGCTGGATGCCGGCGCGAGCCATCTGGTGATCGGCCGGCCGATCACGGCAGAGCCGGATCCCGCGGCGGCCTATGACGCCATCCTCAAGG